>JANOWV010000035.1:0-2170 GCA_031418075.1 Actinomycetes bacterium | reverse complement strand
AGTTATCAACTTCGTACGACTGACCGACCGGCCTGCGCACCACCAACCGGCCACCCAGGAGCAGACCCATGGCGCTCGATCCGAACCGGTTCACCCGCAAGACCGGCGAGGCGCTCCAGTCCGCGCAGTCGATCGCCCGGGACCGGAACCACACGCAGGTCCTGCCCGAGCACCTGCTAGCGGCGCTCCTCGGCCAGCCCGAGAGCGTCGTGCTCCCCGTGCTGGAGCGCCTCGGCGTCGCGCCGAAGTCGCTGATCGACAAGGTCGACGAGTCGATCGAGCGGGTGCCCAAGGTCTACGGGACGACGACGCAGACCGGTCAGCTCTCCCCCGACGCCTACGCGCTGCTCGAGAAGGCAGAGGCCCAGCGCGACGCCTTGGGCGACGACTACCTCTCGACCGAGCACGTTGTCCTCGCCATGAGCGAGCAGGCAGGCGGTGTCGGCGATCTGCTGCGCGGTGCCGGCGTCACGCACGAGGCGCTGCTGGGCGCGCTCGCCCAGGTCCGGGGGAGCCACCGAGTCACGAGCGAGAACCCCGAGGACCAGTACCAGGCGTTGGAGCGCTTCGGGCGAGACCTCACCGAGGAAGCGCGCAAGGGCCGCCTCGATCCCGTCATCGGGCGCGACGACGAGATTCGGCGCGTCATCCAGGTCCTGAGCCGCCGCACGAAGAACAACCCGGTGCTCATCGGTGAGCCCGGGGTCGGCAAGACGGCGATCGCCGAGGGGCTTGCCCGTCGGATCGTTGAGGGCGACGTGCCCGAGAGCCTCCGCGACAAGCGGCTCGTCGCGCTCGACATCAGCGCGATGGTCGCCGGCGCGAAGTACCGCGGAGAGTTCGAGGACCGCATGAAGGCGGTGCTGAAGGAGATCGCTGACTCCGACGGCGAGGTCGTGACCTTCGTCGACGAGCTGCACACGATCGTCGGTGCGGGGGGCGCCGAAGGCGCCGTCGACGCCGGCAACATGATCAAGCCCATGCTCGCCCGCGGTGAGCTGCGAATGATTGGCGCGACGACGCTCGACGAGTTCCGCAAGTACGTGGAGAAGGACCCCGCCCTCGAGCGTCGCTTTCAGCAGGTCTTCGTCGGTGAGCCCTCGGTCGAGGACACCGTCGGCATCCTCCGTGGGTTGAAGGAGCGCTACGAAGTGCATCACGGAGTCCGGATCCAGGACGCGGCCCTGGTTGCCGCGGCGGTGCTGTCCGACCGCTACATCAGCGCGCGACAGCTTCCCGACAAGGCCATCGACCTGGTCGACGAGGCCGCGTCGCGCCTCCGCATCGAGATCGACTCGATGCCGTTCGAGATCGACGTCGTGGAGCGGCGCATCCGTCAGCTCGAGATCGAGAAGGCCGCGCTGGCGAAGGAGACCGACGACGTATCCCGTGGGCGGCTCGGCACGATCGAGCGCGAGCTGGCCGAGCTGGCCGAGCAGCGCGACGCGATGGTGGCGCACTGGCAGAACGAGAAGGACGCGATCGGCGAGATCCGCGCCCTCAAGGAGCAGCTGGAGCACGCGCGCACCGACGCCGAGAAGGCCGAACGCGAGGGCGACCTCGAGCAGGCTGCGCAGCTCCGCTACGGGACGATGCGCACGCTCGAGGCCGACATCGCCGCGAAGACCGATCGTCTCGACGAGCTCCAGGCCGATCAGAAGATGCTGAAGGAAGAGGTCGACGAGGAGGACGTCGCCGAGATCGTCTCGAAGTGGACCGGCATCCCGGTGTCTCGCATCATGGAGGGGGAGCTGGCGAAGCTCGTCCGCATGGAGGACGTCCTCCACGGCCGGGTCGTCGGCCAGGACCTCGCGGTGACCGCGGTGGCGAACGCGATCCGCCGCTCGCGCGCCGGGCTCTCGGATCCGAACCGTCCGATCGGTTCGTTCCTGTTCCTCGGGCCGACGGGCGTCGGCAAGACCGAGCTGGCCCGCACGCTGGCCGACTTCCTCTTCGACGACGACAAGGCGATGGTCCGCGTCGACATGTCCGAGTACATGGAGAAGCACTCGGTGTCGCGCCTCGTTGGCGCGCCTCCGGGCTATGTGGGCTATGAGGAAGGCGGCCAACTCACGGAAGCCGTCCGCCGTCGCCCGTACTCCGTGATCCTCTTCGACGAGATCGAAAAGGCACACCCCGACGTCTTCAACGTGCTCCTCCAGATCCTCGA
>JANOWV010000034.1:0-1830 GCA_031418075.1 Actinomycetes bacterium | reverse complement strand
GCCGATCCCGACTTCGCGGCCCCCGGCGGCGAGAGCCTGCGCGCGCTGCAGGACCGTGTGGGCCCGTGCGTCGAGCGGCTGCTGGCCGAGGCGGACGCGTCGGGCGAAGGGGGTTCGGGCGCGGGGGGTTCGGGCGCGGGGGGTTCGGGCGAGGGGGGAGTGATCGTGGCGGTCACGCACGTCTCGCCGATCAAGGCCGCGATGGTCGCGACGCTCGGCGGTGACCCGCTGCTCGCGTGGCGGTTCCGCGTCGACGTCGCGTCGATCACGAGGCTGGTGTCCGGCCCGAGTGGTCCCGTCATCGTGACCTTCAACGAGCGCGTGCGCTGATCGGCATCGACCGGCTCATCGCCCGCGGACGTGCGTTGCTTCACCCCGCCAACGGCGGGTGCGTGACCTATCGAGGCCAGGCGGCGCTCAGGTCGAGCTGGCGGTGACGGCGATCGTCTTCGGGCTTGCCTTGGCGGGCATCGCATGGCCGCCGGAGCCGTCGACGATGAATCGTCCTTCACCGGGGCCGTCGGCCACCGGCATGCCGAGGGCGTCGAGGAGGGCGAGGTCCTCGTCGGCCGAGCGCCCGGTCGTCGTGAGGTAGTTCCCGATGATCAGGGCGTTCGCACCCGCCAGGAGCCCCAGCGCCTGGAGCTCGCCGAGCACCCGCTCGCGTCCGCCGGCGAGGCGGATCCACGTGGAGGGGAGCACGAGTCGGAACAGTGCGATGGCCTGGAGCGCCTCGCGCGGCGAGAGCACGGTCTGGTCGGCGAGCGGCGTGCCGGGGCGGGGATCGAGCAAGTTGATGGGTACCTCGCACGGGTCGAGCGCGGCGAGCTCGAACGCGAAGTCGATGCGCTGGTCGAGCGTCTCGCCCATGCCGAGGATCCCGCCGGAGCACAGCTCCATACCGGCGTCGATCGCGAGGCGCGCAGTGGCCACTCGGTCGTCGTAGGAGTGGGTCGTGCAGATCGTCGGGAACACTTCGCGGCAGGTCTCGAGGTTGTGGTTGTAGCGGTGCACGCCGGCCTCCGCGAGCCGGGTCGCCTGCTCCGGCTTCAGGAGCCCGAGTGAGCACGCGACCTCGAGGCCGGTCTCGTCGTGGACGGCGTGCACGGCGTCGATCACCTTGGTGAGAAGGCGTTCTTCGGGTCCCCGCACGGCAACGACGATGCAGAACTGGGTGGCGCCGGCCTCGCGGGTGGCCTTGGCGGCGCCGAGGACCTCGTCGAGGTCGAGGAACGGGTACACGTCGACGTCGCTCTCGAAGCGGGCCGACTGCGAGCAGAACGCACAGTCCTCGGGGCAGGCCCCGGACTTGGCGTTGATCAGGCTCTCGAGCTCCACCGCGTCGCCGCAGTAGGCGAGGCGGACCCGATGGGCGAGCGCGACGAGGTCGGGGAGGAGGTTGAGATCGAGGGACGCGACGGCGCCGACCTCGGCCCGGGTGAGGGGCCGGCGCTCGTCGAGCAGCGCGGCCTCGGCGGTGACGAGTGCGGGGGCGAGGGACATGCCGCGCACGGTAGCGGGTCAGCGGGTGCGGCCTCGCTCCGTGGCCCTCGCTCCGTGGCCCTCGGCCGGGCCTCGTCGCCGGAGGACGGCCTCGCCGTGCCCGGTGCGCCTGAGGCACTGCAGCCCGGGCAGGAATCGGGTCGGCCTAGCGTGGCCGGATGGAGCCCGGGCAGGAACCTGGCAGCGTCGAGCGACTCGACGCCGACGTCTGCGTGGTGGGGGCCGGCATCGCGGGGCTCGTCGCGGCGCGCGCCCTCGTGGCGGAGGGTCGCGAGGTCGTGGTGCTCGAGGCTCGCGAGCAGGTCGGTGGCCGGGTGCGGAACCACC
>JANOWV010000033.1:0-2412 GCA_031418075.1 Actinomycetes bacterium | reverse complement strand
ATCGTCGAGGGGGACGAGCTCACTGTCGTCGATCGCCGGGTCGTACCAGATGGGCGTCGCGTCGGCATCGCACTGGAGCACACGCTGGAACCAGTTCCGCTCGACCTCGGCCATGTGTCGGACCAGGCCGTGCAATGAGAGCTTCGAGGTCGCGATCGGACGCGCCTTGCGGCCTGCGTCGTCGATCCCCTCGCACTTCAGCACGAGGGTCGTGCGATGGAACTCGAGCCACCCCTCGAGCATCGCTCGCTCACCGAGCACGAAGGGAGGTTCACTCCGCCGAGGGTCCGCCAGCTCGTCGACCACGTGCGCCACCGTAGCCACCGGACCACCCCACGACCGCGACAGATGGGTGGCAAGATTCGGACATGCACCGATCACCGACCGTCGGCCTCGCCGCCGTCTCGGACGCGTTCGCCCTCGTGCGAGATGGTGTCGACGGCCTGACGGACGATGCCGCACGCGGCGGGTCTCTGCTCCCGGGGTGGACCCGTGGGCACGTCGTCACGCACCTCGCCCGCAACGCCGACGGCAACCGCAACATGGTGGAAGGCGCCATCGCCGGCGACGAGCGGGAGCAGTACCCGGGCGGCGCGGAACGGCGCGCCGCTGACATCGAGGACGGTGCCGGACGTAGCGCAGCCGAGCTGCTTGCCGATCTCGGGTCATCGCACGATGCACTCGTCGCGGCATGGGACCGGCTCCCTGACGACGGTTGGGAGCGGATCGGGATCTCGTTCGCGCTTGGCGCCCGCCCCATCATCGACGGGCTGGCGTCGCGGCGCCGCGAGCTTCTTGTGCACCTCGTCGACCTCGACGTGAGATTCGACCCGACCGACCTCCCCGCCGACTTCGTCGCCGACCACGCCGAGTGGCTGCGTGCGTTCCGCACCGTCGAAACATGGCGGGGTGCACCGTGGTGACGGCGGCTGTGCGATGGTGACGACATCATGATCGCCTCCGTGCACATCGCCGACGTCGGCACCGGTGCGGCCTTGCGAGTACTGCGCAAGGCACCGCGCCCCGGTTCGATCCGCGGACTCCGCCACGCCAACGTCGGTCTCGCGGCCCCGCTCAGCGGCTCGCTGCGTCCGTCGGCGCAGCCCGGTCGCGTGGGGCTCTTCGCGCTGTGGGACGACGACGCCGCGCTCGCCGGGTTCCTCGCCGACCATCCGCTCGCCGCCACGATGTCCGGGGGATGGCGGCTCCGGCTCACTCCGCTGCGCGCGCACGGTTCGTGGCCGGGACTCGACGACGATCTCCCCGACGGGCGCAGCGTCGACCACGACGGACCCGCCGCGGTCGTCACCCTCGGCCGGGTTCGGCTCTCGCGACTGGTCTCGTTCGTCCGGGCCAGCGCCAAGGCCGAGGGCCGCGTCCTCGACGCGCCGGGCATGCTCTGGGCCACGGGTCTTGCCCGCCCACCGTTCCTCGCGACGTGCTCGCTGTGGCGCGACACTCGCGCGCTGTCGACCTACGCGTACGGCGCCGCGCATCCCGAGCATGTCGACGCCGTTGCCGCCGATCGCGCCAAGCCGTTCCACGCGCAGTCGGCCTTCATCCGCTTCGCCCCGTCGGACTCGCACGGCAGCCTCGATGGGCGAAACCCACTCGCCGCGGACTGGGCGGCGGCATCCGCCTAAGTGCTGGTCGCGACCGCGCGCACGACGACGAGGTCATTGCGGGTCCACTCGACAGATGCGTCGAAGCCCGCGGCTTCGAGCCAGGCGAGCAGATCGACGAGACGATCCGGTCGGTCGTGGTCGGGCGTGAGCTCGATCAGCGCCTCGCCAGGGTCGTCCGGGACGACCAGGTCGCCCATCATGAAGACACCACCCGGATCGAGCACCGCACGGATCTTGGCGAAGAGCGCACGTTTGCGCGCGGCATCGAGGTGATGGATCGCGAGCGCCGACACCACCTGATCGAACGGGCCCTCGGGGAACGCATCGACGAGATCACCGACGACCACGGCCTCGACCTGCGCCGGCGGGAGCACTGCCGTCGCGACCGCAAGCATCTCAGCGCTCGCGTCGGCCAACACGAGGACCGCCTCGGGGTGATGGTGCGCCACCACCGACGACGTCGCACCCGTCCCGGCCCCGAGATCGAGCACTCGCCCGACGCGCACTCCGGGCATCGCCGCGACGAGCTCCTGGAACTCGTCGTACCCGGCGACCTCCCCCCGGACCTCGTCGTCGTACGACGCCGGATCGAAGGGGATGTGGTCCGCGCCCCCGTGGTGTTCGTGGTGGGAGCGTGCCACGGGTCGGCGGCTCCTACTGCTCGCGGAGGAAGCGCTCGATCTCGGCGGCGATCTCGTCGCCCGAGACCTCTTCGACGGTCTGGGACTCGATCGCGGCGACGAGGTCGGCGACGTCGGGGCGATCGGCGAGCCCCTCCTCCACCTTG
>JANOWV010000032.1:0-3328 GCA_031418075.1 Actinomycetes bacterium | reverse complement strand
TGGGTGCCGTCGCCATTGACGTCGTAGAAGACGATGTCGCCCAGCGTCGAGCCGGTGGTGTTCACCGACGCGCTGTCCTGGTCGTCTTCGGCCGGGTTGTTGTTCCCGGGCGTGGAATCGGGGTCGGGCGCGCCCGAGGCCGAGACCTCGGCGGTGTTCGTGATCGATCCCGGCGCGGTGACCCGCGCGGTGATCTGGATGGTCTCGGAGCTGCTCGGCTGAATCGCGCCGATCGTCCACACCCCGGTCCCGGGCACGTAGCTCCCCTTCGACGGGTTGTCGGACACGTGGGCGAGCCCGGCCGGGAGCAGGTCCTGCACCTGCACGCTGGGCGCGACGTCGGGGCCGGCGTTGGTGACCGTGATGTCGAACACCGCGTTGTCACCGACGAACGTCGGCGATGCCGTCTCGACCTTGGTGAGCGACAGGTCGGCCGACGGCGTGACCGTCACCGACGACTCGTCGTCCTCGTTCGGCGGGTTGCCCGGCCCAAAGGGGTCCTCGGTCGGCGAAGAGTCCGGGTCGGCCTCGTTCACTGCCGTGAGCTGCGCGAAGTTCGTCGCCGGGAACGCCGGGATCGTGTACGTCACGTCAAGCGTCGCGCTCGTGGCGTTGGCGATGCTGCCGACAGTCCAGATGCCGGTGTTCCCGTCGAAGCTGCCTTGCGACGGAGTCGAGCCGACGTACACCGAGCCCGCAGGCGGGGTGTCGGTCACCGCGACACCGGTCGCCGTCGAAGGGCCGGCGTTGTCGAGCGTGAGTCGGAACGTGGTGTTGCCGAACTCGTCGGGTCCGGCGATGCGCGTCTTCACCAGCGACAGGTCGGCGCGGGGCGCGACCGTCACGGTCACCGAGCCCTCGTCGTCCTGGTTCGGCGGGTTACCCGGCCCGAGCGGGCCCTCGGCCGGCTGGGAGTCGGGGTCGAACGCCCCCGAGGCGGTGACCTCGGCGTAGTTCGTCACCGAGGTGATGTCCATGCGCGCGGTGATGTCGAGCGTGGCGTCGGCGCCGTTGGCGATGTTGCCGACCGCCCAGAGGCCGGTGTTCTCGTCGTAGGAGCCCTGCGTCACGGTGTGGCTCTGGTACGTGACGCCCGCGGGGAGCAGATCGGCGACCTGGACCCCCGCGGCGAGGTCGGGTCCGTCGTTCGTCACACGGATCCGGAACACCGCGTCCTGGCCGACGTAGGTGGGTGTCGTCGTCAACGTCTTCGAAAGTCGGAGGTCCGCTTCGGCCATCGTGATCTCGTCGGTGCTGTTCGTCGTGCCCTGGTCCGAGCTGATGTCGATCCGGTTCGTGAGCAGTGACGTTGCCCCCGGGAACGGGTTGTCGATCGAGGCTCGGAACCGAAGGGTGGTCGTCGCACCCGCGGGAAGGTTGGGAAGCGTCAGGCCACCCTCATCGAGCGGGTACGGGGTCGCCGGGTTCACGTTGTCGGGGATCGGCGAGACCACCCCGTCGTCGTAGGTGGTGGACGCGGCGACGTACGAGAGTCCCGCCATCAGCGGGTCGGCCGCGAGCACGTTGGTGAGCGCGACGTCGCCGACGTTCGCGATCGACACGGAATACTGGATCGTGTCGCCCGGGCCATAGCGTCCATCGCTGTTGGCGTCGATCGCCAACGCCGAGGTCTTCTCGACCAACGGGTTCGAGCTCGGGATCACGGTGTACCCGGCGTCGAGGCCGGGGCTGCCGGCCGGAGCGTTGGCGGGGTCCTCACCCCAGGCACCGGCAACGTTGGTGCCATCGCAGGTGTAGATGCGCGCACCGGTCATCGAGTTGTCGCCATTGTCGACGATGCGGGTGGACACGAGCGCCGCCACCGGGATCTCGGCATCGTGCTGGCCGACGCAGTCCGCGCCGAGGGCACCTGTCGTGGGGTCGCCGTCATAGTCGACTCTGAGGGTCGTTGCTGCGAACGTCGTCATCCAGACCGGGTCGAAGTTCGACGCGGACGGTGGTACGTCACTGGCGCCAGGCGCCCAACCGATGACGACCTGGGTCGCGAGGATGTCGGCCGGGATCAGGGTGAAGCCCCAGTCGTATGCGGAGCTGGCGTCACTGCCCCCACCGGCACCGCTCTGAGAACCCGCCGCGCCCACTGCGATGAAGTCGGGACCGCTCGAGGTGAACTGCACCGCCTCACCCAACGGCACCGTGAAGCTGACGCTGCTCTCGGCCGGAACCGCGAAGTTTCCGGCGCAACTCGGGCAGTTCGGCGTGATCGTGATCGGCGCCGCCGTCGGGTTGTACAGGTAGACGATCGTCTCCTGATTCGCGACGGACGACCCGACCGGGTTGATGTAGCTGTTGGCGAGCAGGTTGTTCGGGAACAGCGTGTAGGTGTGCGCCTCGTAGGTCGCACCGACGTCTCCGGCGACGAGGTGCACCTGGATCGGTCGGTTCGCGACGATACGGGCTCCCTCGAGCAGGCCACCGTTGACGAACATCGACTCGCCCGCGCCGATCGTCTGGGTCTGGTCGAACGTGCCGTTGTTGTCGAGGTCGACCTGGACCAGGGTCGAGGCCTGCGCCGCGATGATGTGCGCGCTGGTGTACTCGAACGGCGGCGTGGTGTTCGCCGGGAACGGCGTGTCCTGACCGACGGGCACCACGTAGTTCTTCCCGTAGCGCGTCGTATCGAACGCCGACACCGCGCTGGCGAGCAGCGGGCCGACTGCGGTCGTCCAGCCGCCGCTGGTGAGCGCGAACCCACGGGTCGAACCGACCTTGTCGCGGCCGTCCCAGCGGATCTCGGCCGGGTTGCGCGGCGTCGTGATGTTGTTGCGCAACACGAAGACGTCACCTGCGGTGAGCAGGTCCCCGGCGCACGTGGTGCAGTAGCTCGCGGCATCACCGTTGCCGGCGTTGCCGTCGCCCCAGGTCTCGGTCGTGCCCTGCACCGGGTTCGCGATGTCGGCCTCGTAGCCGTCTTCCCAGTGGTCGTAGTAGATGACCGCGCCACCAGCGGCGTTGGTGATGCCGACGGTGAAGTCGAGGGTGGTACCGGCGGCGCCGTTGATCGCCTGGAACGCGGTGACCAGGTTGTCCGACGGGAGCGGGACGTATCCGGTCATGGCGGTCGGCGGCCCCCCAAACCCGGGGGCCGCCGTTCCGATGACCAGTGCCGCCCCGGTGAGTAGCTGCACCACGAGCGCGATCGCGGCGGCGCGGCGCGGACAACGCCGTGCCGTAGGCCTGCCATCCGACCGTTCGGTCGGCTCGCTCGCTGCGCTCGCTGCGCTCGTTCCATCATTTCCCCATTTGCCCGTGGCCGCACCGTTGTGGTGCCTGGCCTCGAGGGGGGTATCGACCCACGGGCAGAGCG
>JANOWV010000031.1:0-5138 GCA_031418075.1 Actinomycetes bacterium | reverse complement strand
CCGAGGACCGCGTACACGTTGAGGAGCTGGGAGCCCGCGCGGCGCAGGCACGGTGGCGGAAAGCTCCGCTCGACCGTCAGCTCGTCGACCTTGGGGGCCGCGGGCATCGACTCGACGACGGCACTCATCCGGTGAGGTCCTCGGTCCCGAGGATGCGCGCGTAGAGCAGTACCGCAACCGTGATGATCACCATCAGGATGAACCCGAGTGCCGCCGCGGTCGGGTAGTCGAGCTGGACCAGGAACTGGTTCTGCACGACGTTGCCGATCATCGTCGTGCGCGGGCTCCCGAGGAACACTGCGTTGACGAAGTCACCACAGGCCGGGATGAACGTGAGCAGGCTCCCAGCGATGACGCCCGGCAGCGCCAACGGGAGCACGACCTTGCGGAACGCTCGGCCCGGCGAGGCGTAGAGATCCTTTGCGGCCGCAACGAGATCGGGGTCGATCTTCTCCAGGCTGACGTAGATCGGGAGGATCATGAACGGCAAGAAGTTGTAGGTGAGACCGCCGATCACACCGGCGGGTGTCGCGAGCAGGCGACCGTTCTCGCCAAGCACGCCGATCGTCCGCAGCACGCTGACGACGACCCCCGTGTCGGCGAGGATCGTCTTCCACGCGATCGTGCGGATCAGGAACGTCGTGAAGAAGGGGATGACGACCAGGCCGAGCAGCAGGCTCTTGTACTTCCCACCCCGGAACGCGATGACGTAGGCGAGCGGGAACCCGATCGCGATGCAGAGGAGCGTCGTGATCCCGGCGTACTCGAACGACCGTTGGAACTGGCCGCTGAACTGCGAGATCGCGTCGGAGTACGTGCTCCAGTGCCACGAGAAGCTCAGGTCGTTCGGGACGAAGCGGTTCGGTCGGGTCGAGAGCGACGCACGGAGCAGGTACCCGAGCGGGACGAGGAAGAAGAGGATCAGCCAGATGACACCGGGGCTGAGGAGCCCGTAGGGCGCGAAGCGCCGCCGCCGCGCACCCTGCTGAGCGGTCCCCGCCACCCCGGTGCCTCGTTCCGCTCCTGGCGACTACGCGCCCGCGATCTCGGCGAAGCGGTTGTCGAACTTCTCTTCGTCCTTCGCGCTCAGCTGACCGAACGCGTGCAGACGTGCCTGGACGTCAGCGGGTGGGAAGAGCAGCGGGTTGTCGACCGCCGCCGAGTCGAGCTTGGCGATCTCGTCCTCGATCCCGGCCACCGGCGAGATGTAGCCGATGTCGTTCGCGAGTCGAGCCGCGTTGACCGGGTCGTAGAAGTAGTTCATCCACGCCGCCACCTGGGGACCGTTGTTCGACGGGGTCGCCCACAGCATCGTGTCGGCCCACTTCATGCCGCCCTCGTCGGGGATCACGAAGCGCAGGTCCTCGTTCTCGACCGTGAGCTGGGCCACGTCGCCCGACCAGCTGACACAGGCCGCGAAGTTCCCGGCGACCAGGTCGTCCTGGTAGTCGTTGCCCGTGAACCGTCGGATCTGGCCGCCGTTCGACGCCTTCTCCAGCTTCTTGAACGCGCCCTTGGCCTGGGCGAAGTCGATCGTCGACGGGTCGACCCCCTCCGACAGCGCCATGAGTCCCATGGTGTCGCGCATCTCCGAGAGCACGCCGATCTTGCCCTTGAACTTCTTGTCGAAGAGGTCGTCGACGCTGGTGAGCTCGCGCTTGGTGACCTTGATGTTGTAGGCGATACCGGTGATGCCGGTCTGCCACGGGAGCGAGTACTCACCCGTGGGGTCCCACGCGGGGTTCTGGAACACCGGCGCCAGGTTCGCCGAGTTGGGGATGTCGCCCAACGGCAGCTTCTGCACGTACCCGAGATCGATGAGCCGAGCGGCCATCCAGCTCGTCGGCGTGACGACGTCGAAGCCGATGCTCTTGCCCTGGGAGAGCTCCTCCTGGTACTTCGCGAAGAACTCGTTGTTGTCGTTGATGCCCTCGTTGTACTTCAGGGCCACACCGGTGGACTTGGAGAAGTCCTTCTTCGACTTCTTGTCGATGTAGAGCGGCCAGTTGAGGACGTTGACCTTCCCGCCGGGTCCATCGGCCCCCACCGACGCGAACGCGCGTCCCGACGACAGCAGGGCCGGTGCGAGCGCCAGCCCGCCCAGCGTGGCGCCACCGCGCGTGATGAACTCGCGCCGCGTCACCCCCGACGGCATCGATCCCGACGCGCGGTTCCTTCTCCGTGCACTCATCTCGTTGCTCCCAACGTTGCTAGCTCGTCGATCTCGGATCGCTTGGTGAATCTCTCGTCCTGCGCAGGCAGCAGACGCGCCGCGTCGGCATCCCACGTCGCCCAGACCTCGTCGTCGGGCCGCAACATCGGCAGATCATCCTCAGGACCGATCTGCCCGACGATCTCGGTCCCCTCGGCGGTCCGAAGCGCGGCCCGCACGATCGGACCCTGGAACACCAGGTTCGCAACGGTCAGGCGCAAGCGCGGAGCGTCGCCACCCGGCTCGTCCATCGCGACGCGCATCCGCTCCGGGCGCACCATCACCGTCGCGGCGGTGCCCGCCGTCGTCTCCGCGTGGGTCACGGGCACGGTCGTTCGCGTGCCGCCCGGGAGCGTCACCTCGGCCTGCTGACCCTGCACGGTCTCGACCGTGGCAGGGATGAGGTTCGCGACGCCGATGAAGCCGGCGACGAACACCGACGCTGGTGAGTGGTAGATCTCCTCGGGCGTCCCGATCTGCTCGACGTTGCCCTCGCTCATGACCGCGATGCGGTCCGACATCGTGAGGGCTTCCTCTTGGTCGTGGGTCACATAGACGAAGGTGATCCCAACTTCGCGCTGGATCCGCTTGAGCTCCAGCTGCATGGCCTGGCGCAGCTTGAGGTCCAGTGCGCCCAGGGGCTCGTCGAGCAGGAGCGCGCTCGGATAGTTGACGAGGGCACGGGCCAGTGCAACCCGCTGCTGCTGACCGCCCGAGAGCTGGCCCGGCTTGCGGTCGGCGAAGTCGGCGAGACGCACCACCTCGAGCATCTCGCGGGAGCGCCGTTCGATCTCGGCCTTGGCGACCTTCTTGCTGCGGGGCCCGAACGCCACGTTGTCGAAGACCGACATGTGCGGGAAGAGCGCATAGTGCTGGAAGACCGTGTTCACGTTCCGCTTGTAGGGGGGGACCCGGGAGACGTCCTTGCCTTCCAGGGTGACCCGGCCCGTCGTGGGTTGCTCGAACCCGGCGATCATGCGCAGCGTGGTGGTCTTGCCGCAGCCGGACGGGCCGAGCATCGAGAAGAACTCGCCCTGCGCGATCTTGAAGTTGGCGTCGGCCACGGCCACGAAGTCCCCGAAGCGCTTCGTCACCTGCTCGATGCCGATGACGGTGTCGTTGCTCGTGCCCACGCCCCCGATCGGGGTGCTCGAACCGTCGTTCCCGTCGATGTCTGCGTCCCCCACGATGGTGGCGTACCCCCTGACTCTCGCCGATCGGCGCGGTCGTCACCGGCCGCTGGGGCACTGTACCCACGAATTCCGGGCGCTCCGCAAGGGATTCCGCGACGAAGTTCACCTTTCGCGACGGATTCCCTTGCGTAATACGGCCCCAGCCTCCAATATCGTGGTCTCACACGACGGAGGAACATGGCCATGCCACACCAGAACTACATCGGCGGTGCCTGGAAAGACGCCGCGAGCGGTGCCACGGATTCCGTGCTGAACCCCGCGACCGGGGCGACGCTGGCCGAGGTCCCGTCGAGCGACGCCACGGACGTGGACGCTGCGGTCGAAGCGGCCAAGGCCGCGTTTGGCGACTGGTCCCAGAGGACGCCCCGGGCCCGAGCCGAGGCCCTGGCCAAGGTCGCCGACGCCATCGAAGCCGACCTCGACACCATCCAGACCCTCGAGATCGACAACGTGGGGAAGCCGGAGTCGATCATCGAGTTCGAGATGGACCTCACCGTCGACAACTGGCGATTCTTCGCCGCCGGCGCCCGGTTCCTCGAGGGCCGCGCCGCCGGTGAGTACATGGAAGAGCACACCTCGTTCCTCCGGCGGGACCCGATCGGTGTCGTCGCCTCGATCGCACCCTGGAACTATCCGCTCAACATGGCGACCTGGAAGGTCGGCCCCGCACTCGCGGCCGGCAACACGGTGGTGCTGAAACCGTCGGAGATGACTCCGCTGAGCGCCCTCCGGCTCGCCGAGATCACCGCCGACATCTTGCCGCCAGGGGTGCTCAACGTCGTGACCGGCCAGGGCGAGTCCGCGGGCGCTGCGCTCGTTGCGCACCCCGACATTGCGATGGTCTCACTCACCGGCGATGTCGGCACTGGCAAGGCCATCGCCCGAGCCGCGTCCGACTCGCTCAAGCGCGTCCATCTCGAGCTCGGGGGCAAGGCACCCGTCATCATCTTCGATGACGCCGACGTCGACGCCGTCGTCGCCACCCTCGCCGAGGGCAGCTACTACAACTCGGGCCAGGACTGCACCGCGCCCTGCCGCGTACTCGCCGGGCCCAAGGTGCACGACCGTTTCGTCGCCGGGCTCATCGACGCCGTCGCCGCCATCAAGACCGGTGACCCCCACGACCCGGACGTCGCGATGGGTCCCGTGGTCTCGTCGTCACAGCTCGAGCGCGTCGTCGGCTTCGTCGACCGCGCCCGTGCAGCCGGGGCCGAGGTCGCGGCTGGCGGCGCAACCATCGACCGAGACGGGTACTTCTACGAACCGTCCATCGTCGTCGGCGCCGCCCAGGACTCCGAGATCATCCAACGCGAGGTGTTCGGCCCGGTCGTCACCGTCCAGCAGTTCTCCGACGAGGATCAGGCACTCGCCTGGGCCAACGACGTCGACTACGGGCTCGCGGCGAGCGTGTGGACGCGTGACGTCGGACGCGCCATGAAGATGTCGGCGCTCCTGCACTTCGGCACCGTCTGGGTGAACGACCACATCCCCATCGTCAGCGAGCTCCCCCACGGTGGGTTCAAGCAGTCCGGGTATGGCAAGGACATGTCGATCTATGCGATCGAGGCGTACACCGAGCTGAAGCATGTGATGGTCAAGTGGTAGGTGGTACCGGCAGGGGGAAAAAGATGAGCGACAAGTTCACGAAGAATGCGAAGGCGATCGAGGCGGCGGAGATGCCGCGGTTGTTGGAGGCGACGCAGGGGTCGAAGAAGCTCTACGAGCGCGCGGTG
>JANOWV010000030.1:0-9424 GCA_031418075.1 Actinomycetes bacterium | reverse complement strand
CTCCATCGGGTTCGTGTTCCAGACGTTCAACCTCATCCCGACGCTCACGGCCGCGGAGAACATCACGCTTCCTCTGGCGCTGGCCGGACGGAAGCCCGCTCCCGAGGTCCTCGATCGCATCGTGGAGACGGTCCGCCTTCGCGATCGGCTCTCGCACAAGCCGAGCGAGCTCTCCGGCGGCCAGCAGCAACGGGTGGCCGTGGCGCGCGCGCTCGTGAGCCAGCCCGAGATCGTCTTCGCCGACGAACCGACGGGGAACCTCGACTCGAAGTCCGGCGCCGAGATCTTGGGGTTCATGCGCCAGGCAGTCGACGACCTCGGTCAGTCGATCGTGATGGTGACCCACGACCCGAACGCCGCCAGCTATGCCGACCGCGTCGTCTTCCTGGCCGACGGCGCGATCGTCGCCGAGCTCGAGCAGCCGACGACGGATTCGGTGATCGACACGATGAAGCGGCTGGGCGGCTGAGCGACCGTCATGCGTCGCGTCACGCTGAAGAACCTCTTCGCTCGTAAGTTCCGACTCGTCCTGACGTCGCTGTCGGTAGTGCTCGGCGTGGCGTTCATGGCCGGGACCTTCGTGCTCACCGACACGCTCGGCAACGTCTTCGATCAGCTGTTCGTGGATGTGAACCGCGGGGTCGACGTAGCCGTCCGCAGCCCGGCCGCGTTCGACGAGCAGGGACCAACCGGGGACACCACACGCGAGCCGATCCCCGCGTCGCTGCTCCCGACCGTGCGCAACGTCCCCGGCGTTCGGGCCGCGTCTGGCTCCGTCCAGGGATACGCCCTGGTCGTCGCGCTGGACGATGCGGGCAATCCCAAGGAGGCGATCCAGAGCCAGGCACCGAGCCTGGGTGTGACGTGGAGCGCCGACCGGGAGCTGAACGGTGCGTTCGGCGGGGACGGCCTTCCCGAGGTGGGGTCACGGCCGAGGGGCCCGGACCAGGTCGCGCTCGATGAGGTGACCGCACGCGATGCGGGGGTCACCAAGCAAGCGGTGCAGCGGTGCGGGTCGAGCGGTCCTTGTGGTCGCGCGCGTGTGCAGATCGTCTTCCTCGACCACGAGCCCCAGATCTTCGACGTCGTCGGGATCTTCAAGTTCGGCACCGTGGGCAACCTCGCCGGCGCGACGTTGGCTGCGTTCGACCCCCCGACTGCGCAGTCGGTGATGAACCGGACCGGTCAGTTCGACCAGATCAAGGTGGCCGCCGAGGACGGCGTCTCCCAGCGGCAGCTCCGCGGTCGGATCGCCGACGCGGTGAATGTCGCCGGGGGCCCGCGGTACGAGGTGCTGACCGGAGAAAAGCTCGCTGCCGACAACTCCAACGACGTCAAGAAGAACATCTCCTTCTTCAGCACGTTCATGCTGGTGTTCGCGTTCATCGCGCTCTTCGTGGGGGCGTTCATCATCTACAACACCTTCTCGATCGTCGTCGCCCAGCGGGCGCGCGAGCTCGGACTACTCCGTGCGCTGGGCGCTTCGGGGCGTCAGGTCATGGGCTCGGTCGCCCTGGAAGCGTTCGTCGTGGGGCTGATCTCGTCGGTGCTCGGACTCGCACTTGGGATCGCCGTCGCGATCGGGCTCGAGGGCCTCATGCGGGCCATCGGGTTCGAGCTCCCGTCGGGGAACCTGATCGTGGCCAACCGCACGATCATCGTGTCGGTGCTCGTCGGAACGGCGATCACGCTCATCTCCGCGATCGGCCCGGCGCGGCGCGCGGCGCGCGTCTCCCCGATGACGGCGTTGCGGACGGACGCGACCCTCCCGTCCAGCGGCCGCCGCCGGTTCGTCTTCGGAGCGCTCGGCACTGCCCTCGGGGTCGCGCTGATGGTCGCAGGCATCGCCGGATCGAGCGGTTCGATCGAGGCGGTCGGCGCGGGGGCGCTCCTCGTGTTCCTCGGCGTTGCGATGCTCAGTCCGCTGCTCGCACCGAAGGCGGCGCTCTTCCTGGGCTGGCTCCCGGCACGACTGCGCGGGATGTCCGGGGTGCTGGCGCGCGAGAACGCGCTCCGGAGCCCGCGCCGGACCGCCTCGACCGCCGCCGCACTCATGATCGGGCTGGCACTCGTGAGCGTGGTCGCCATCTTCGGCGCGTCGGTGAAGCAGACGCTCGGCGATGTGCTCGAGACCGATCTGAAGGCGGAGTTTCTCCTGACGACCGACAACTTCTCGCCGATCTCGCCCGAGGCCGCGCAGGCAGTCCGCACCGAGCTTCCGGGATCGAAGGTGACCGAGTTCCGTTTCGGACAGTTCGAGCTCGCTGGCGATACGAAGGCGCTCCTCGGCGTCGACCGGAACCTCGGGAAGACGCTCGACGTGCATCCCCGACCCGGCGCGCTGACCCGTTGGCGTACCGAAGGCGGGCTCCTCCTCTTCAAGGATGCCTTCGCCGAGCTCCCGGCCCGAGCTCGCGCGCGACGCGAGGTCGAGATCCGGTTCCCGAACCAGCCGGCTGGGGCGACGACCGCGGTTGCGATCGCTGGAATCTTCGACAAGAAGGACGCGGTCGGGAACGACTACCTGCTCGCGATGCCGGACTTCGAGGCCACCTACACGGACCAGGCCGATGCCTTCATCGGGGTGAAGATCCCGTCGGGGACGACCGTTGCGGCCGCGCGACGTGCGATCGACGCGGCGCTTGTCCCGTTTCCGAACGTCGACGCCCAGGACCAGGCCGAGTTCAAGGCGAGCCAGGAATCGCAGATCGACCAGTTCCTCAACCTGATGTACATGCTGCTGCTGCTGGCCGTCGTGATCGCGCTCATCGGGATCGTGAACACGCTCGCCCTGTCGGTGTTCGAACGGACCCGCGAGCTCGGGCTCCTGCGCGCCGTGGGGATGACCCGGCGCCAGCTCCGACAGATGATCCGCTACGAAGCCATGATCATCGCCGTCTTCGGATCGCTCCTCGGGTTGGGGCTCGGAACGGCGTTCGGTGTCGCGATGGTCACGGCACTGGAGTCGGAAGGGATCAACCTCGCCTTCCCGGTCGTCCAGCTCCTGGTCTTCCTTGCGCTGGCCGCGATCGCCGGGCTCGTCGCAGGGATCCCACCTGCTCGCCGAGCCGCTCGACTCGACGTACTCGACGCGATCTCGCACGAGTAACGCGAGCCGCGGCGACCTACGATCCGCGTCGTGGACCCTGTCGACGATGTGGCTCCGGGCGATGCGTCCGAGGAACGGACTGCGATGGCCGCCGCCCTCGAGCGCGAGCTCCTCGCGTCGATCGGCGACCGGATCCCCCGTCGGTCGCCGAGCTCGTCGGTCGCGGTCCTGGGCGCCGGTCTCGATGACATCGGCCCGGGGCGGGCCTACCTCTCCGTCCTCGCGGAGGGCGGGTGGGTGGCCGCGACCTGGCCGCCGGCATTCGGTGGACGTGGCGCGACGATCGAAGCGGCGGGGATGATCGCTCGGCTTCTCCTCGAACGCGAGCAGCCCGACCTGTACCCGTATCTCGTCGGACTCAACGTCGTGGGTCCGACCTTGCTCACGATGGCGTCCGACGAGCAGCGCGCTCGGTGGCTCCCTGCTATCGCCCGGGGTGACGAGATCTGGTGCCAGCTGTTCTCGGAGCCGGGTGCCGGTTCGGACCTCGCTGCCGTCGCCACCGCGGCGGTGCGTCATGGCGAGGAGTGGCGCGTCACCGGGCAGAAGGTGTGGACGAGCCGAGCCCACTATGCACGGTGGGGGTTCCTCCTCGCGCGTACCGACACCACGGTGACCAAGCACGCGGGGATCACCGCGTTCGCACTCGACATGGAGGCGCTCGGGGTGGATGTCCGTCCGCTGCGCCAGATGAACGGAGATGCCCACTTCAGTGAGGTGTTCCTCGATGACGTGCGAGTGCCGGACGGCGACCGCATCGGTGCACCGGGTGAAGGGTGGGCGATCGCAAAAACCGCGCTCGCGAACGAGCGCGGTGCGGTCTCGGGGGCCGGTGGCGGCCTCGCCCCTCCCGTCGAGAGGATGCTGGCCCTCGTGGGTTCGGTCGACGAGGTTCGGCGCGACCGGGCAGTGGCCGTGTTTGTGCAAGCCGAAGCGGCGCGGCTCACGAACCGACGGGCGCGCGCCGCAGCGCGCGCGGGGCGAGCGCCCGGACCGGAAGGGTCAGGCTCCAAGCTGCGGGGGAGCGCGATCTTCAAGGCCACGACGGATGCCGCACTCGCGGCCAGGGGCCCTGCTTCGGTTGCGGCAGACCCCGATGCGGATCGCGACGCCGACGACTGGGAGACGTTGTTCCTCACCGCTCCCTCGATCTCGATCCGGGGCGGAACTGACGAGATCCAGCGCAACATCGTCGGGGAGCACGTCTTGGGTCTGCCTGCGGAGCCGCGCGTCGACACCGCGCCCCGGTCCGTCGAGCCCACATCATCCGCGCCCCCATCGTCAGGCGAGTGAGGAGCCCCGCCCATGCCCGAGTCCCCTGTGCTGCTCGAGATTCGCGACGGGGTCGCGCGCCTGACCCTGCACCGACCCGATGCGGCGAACGCGATCGACGTCCCCCTCGCTGTCGCGCTCCGGGATGCAACCGCATCGATCGAAGCGGCTGACGACGTTCGCGTCGTCCTGCTCACCGGCAGCGGCGCGCGCTTCTGTGGCGGTGGCGACGTGCGATCGTTCGCAGCGGCAGGGGACGCGCTCGGCACCGCGCTCGGCGAAGTGCTGGCAGCGCTCCACCCCGCGGTGGAGACATTGGCGCGGATCGCCGCGCCGGTGGTGGCCTCGGTCCAGGGCAGCGCGGCCGGTGCCGGGCTCGCATTGATGGCGGGAGCGGATCTCGTCCTCGCCGGTGCGTCCACCAAGTTCGTGATGGCCTACACGAGCATCGGTCTTGCGCCCGATGGGGGCTCGACGTGGTATCTCCCGCGGGTCGTCGGGCTCCGACGCGCACTCGACCTGGCGCTCACCAACCGCGTGCTTTCCGCCGACGAGGCGCTCGACTGGGGACTGGTCACCCGGGTCGTCGCCGACGAGCGACTCGAGGAGGAGGTGGAGGCCCTGGTCGCGACCCTGGCGGCGGGGGCTACAGGAGCCCTGGCATCGGCCAAGCGCCTGCTGCGAGCGTCCTCGACGCAGGATCTCGGAACGCAGCTCGCCGCAGAGGCGAGCGCGATGATCGCCGCCGGGGAGAGCGCGCACGGGCAGGAAGGCGTCGCGGCCTTCACCGAGAAGCGCCCTCCCACCTTCTCCTCGTGACGCGTCCGCCCCCGCCTCTGGCGGGGTACGACGAACGTCCAGAACGCTGGCCTGCGCGCCCGGCGCTCAGGTCGCGCGCGGCGGGCGCGGTCCGGTGGGTGGACCGGCAAACGCCTGCGCGATGCCCATCCACTCGGTTGCCGCCTCGCCGGTGATGGTGAGGTCGGTGTCGGCAGGGTGGCACCGCTGGGTCACCACGAGACAGAAGTCGAGCGCGGGCCCCAGGATGGAGTCCGGTGACTCGGCCGGTCCCCAGGACCAGAGATCATCGTCGTCAGGCGCGGCCAGGTCGACGCGAATGGGGTCATCGGGAACGGTCATCCCGCGGGACGCGTACGAGTGGCTGCGGGTGCGGATTCCGAGGTCGGCGATATGCCGGAGGCGAACGGTGGGTGCACGCAGGATCCCCAGCGCGTCGGCGACGTCCTCGCCGTGTGCCCACGTCTCCATCAGCCGCGCGGTCGCGAAAGACATCGCCGACATGTCGGGTCCGAACCACGGGAGTCGGTCACGGGCATCGAGCGCGCGGAGGCGATCGATGAGGGACGCGCGCCCGGTCTGCCACCACGCGAGTGCCCATGCAGTGTCTTCGGTGCCGTCTGGCGGGTGGCGGCCCAGACGCCCGGAACGCATCTCGGCGTCGCGACGCTCGGCGTCGCCGATGTAGTCGCTGAGCTGTCGACGGAACTCGTCGGGGTCGGCGGCCGCAAGTTGGGCCCACTCCTCGGTCGCCGCGAGGTGCGCGAGCTGGTCGCGCACGGTCCAGCCGGCGGCTGGCGTGGGGCGGGTCCAACTCTCGTCGTCCAGTCGTTCGACCATCTCGTCGAGCGCGTGCTCTTCAGCGATGAGGTCGTCGAGTAGCGCCGCGTACGCGTCCATGTCGGCACGATACGCGCCTCAGACGATGCGGCTCTCCGTGTCACCCCAGTAACGGTCGCGCAGCAGTCGCTTGTAGAGCTTGCCAGTGGGCTGACGGGGGAGCTCCGGGTCGAAGTCCACCGCCTTCGGGCACTTGTACTTCGCGAGATGCTCTCGGCAGAACGTGAGGAGCTCCGCTTCCAGGGCAGGCCCGGCATCGGCCATGTCGATGGGTTGGACGACCGCGTGCACCCGCTCACCCATCTCGGGGTCGGGGATTCCGAAGACGGCTGCATCCATCACCTTGGGATGCGTGATCAGCAGGTTCTCGGCCTCCTGCGGATAGATGTTCACGCCGCCAGAGACGATCATGAAGTCGCGACGGTCGGTGAGGTACAGGTACCCGTCATCGTCGAGTCGGCCCATGTCGCCGACGGATGCCCAGCCGCGCTCGTCGCGGACCTGCGCGGTCTTGGCGGGATCTTTGTGGTACTCGAAGCTCAGCGCTCGGTCGCTGGGTGCGAACCACACGACACCCGACTCACCGATCGGGAGGGGACTGCCCTCCTCGTCGAGGATGTGGACCTCGGTGCCGAAAGGCCTTCCCACCGACCCGGGGTGGGCGAGCCACTCTTCGCTCGAGATCATCGTCGCGCCCATGCCTTCGGTCGCGCCGTAGTACTCGAAGATGATCGGACCCAACCACTCGATCATCTGGCGCTTGATCTCTACCGGGCACGGTGCCGCCGCGTGGATGACCAGCTGCAGTGATGACATGTCGTACTTCGCGCGTGTCTCTGGTGGCAGCTTCAGCATCCGAACGAACATCGTCGGCACGAACTGCGCGTGGGTGACGCGGTGTCGCTCGATCGCAGCGAGGCACGCCTCGGGGTCGAAGTGCTCGAGGATGACGTTGGTCCCGCCAAAACGGTTGATCGCGATGCAGAACTGCAACGGCGCCGAGTGGTAGAGCGGTGCCGGCGACAGGTACACCGTCTGCTCGTCGAGCGAGTAGAGCGACGCGAAGCCCGAGAGTCCGATGTCGGGGTTCCCGACCGGCTTGCGTTCGAGCTTGTACCGGATGCCCTTCGGCCTCCCGGTGGTGCCCGACGAGTACAGCATCGCGTGGCCCTCGAGCTCCTCCTCCAGCGGCTCGGCGGGGCAGGCCGCCGTCGCGTGTTCGTACGGCTCGTAGCCGTCGACCGGTCCGCCGACGACGAGGCGCGTCTCGACGGCCGACGGAAGAAGCGGTGACAGGGAGTTGGCGAGCTCGGAGAGTCCGTGCGACACGATCAGGGCCCGCGCGTCGCAGTCCTCGACGATGTACGCGGCTTCCTCGGCGGTGAAGTGGAAGTTGATCGGGGTGAAGTACAGCCCCGACCGCTGGGCCGCCCACGCGACCTCGAGGTAGCGCTCGTTGTTCTCCATGAGGATCGCGATGTGGTCGCCGAAGCGGAGTCCACGCGCGTGGAAGAGCTGGGCGAGGCGGTTCGAGCGGTCGTCGAGCTCCCGGTAGGTGACCACGACCCCGGACCCGTCGAGGATGAACGCGGGTTGGTCGGGGCGTTGTTCGGCGTGCAGTCCAGGCCACATGCCGCGCACCCTATTCGCCCCCGAGCGGGGGACGAGGTGGGGCGATCCGATCAGCTCCCTCGGAGCCGCGCGTCCTTTTCGCGGACCTTGTCGGCCAACGCCGACGCGAACCGCTCGAGCTCGTCGCGCAACGTGGGATCCGTGAGTGCGAGGATCCGGACGGCGAGGATGGCCGCGTTACGGGCGTTGCCCACGGCCACCGTTGCCACGGGGATTCCGGCCGGCATCTGCACGATCGACAGGAGCGAGTCGAGCCCCGAGAGGTTGGCGAGCGGTACGGGGACGCCGATGACCGGGAGTGTCGTCATCGAGGCGGTCATCCCGGGCAGGTGGGCGGCTCCGCCCGCTCCGGCGATGATGACACTCAGTCCACGTTCGACCGCGGTCTCGGCGTACTCGACCATGGCCGCGGGGGTGCGATGGGCCGAGATGATCCGGACCTCATGCGCGATCCGAAACTCGACGAGCACGTCGACGGCATCCTGCATGACGTGGAGGTCGGAATCGGAGCCCATGATGATCCCGACGACGGGATCGGTTGCTGCCGCGGCGGCCACGCCGCGCACGTTAGTCGCCGGTCGCGCGCCCTGAGCCACAATGGGGTATGCGCACCCGACTGACCGACCTGCTCCAGGTGGAGCACCCCGTGATGCTGGCCGGGATGGGAGGTGTGTCGTACCACCGACTGGTGGCTGCCGTCTCCGAAGCCGGCGGGTTCGGATGTCTCGGTGCCGGTGCGATGAGCAGCGACGAGATGGTCGAGGAGATCCGCAAGACCCAGGAGCTCACCGACCGTCCCATCGGCGTGGACCTGCTCACGGCGCTGCCCGATCAGATGCTGATGAACGTCGAGCGGATCATCGAGGAAGGCGTGCCCGTCTTCGTCGCAGCACTGGGAGTCCCGCGCGACGTGATCGACCTGTGCCATGAGCACAACGTGCTGGTGGTCAACATGTGCGGCAAGGTCCGCCATGCGATCGCCGCGGTCGAAGCAGGCTGCGACCTGGTCGTCGCGCAGGGAACGGAGGCCGGCGGTCACACCGGCATGGTCGCCACGATGCCGCTCGTCCCCCAGATCGTCGACGCCGTGGGCGACCGCGTCCCTGTGGTCGCGGCCGGCGGGATCTTCGACGGTCGCGGTCTCGCGGCCGCGCTGATGCTCGGTGCCGATGGGGTGTGGATCGGGACCCGGTTCATCGCGACACCCGAGGCCCGCTCGGCACCCGGATACAAGGACGCGCTGCTGCGCACGCCCGAAGACGGCACGGTGGTGAGCCGCGGGTTCTCCGGCAAGCCGATGCGGACCGTGCGCAACAAGACCACGCAGCACTACGAGGAGCACCCGGAAGAGCTGCGGCCGTTCCCGGAGCAGATGGTGGTCTCGACGACCGGCGGGTTCTTGCACTTGCCCCAGGGCGACAACGCTACCGGTGTCGATCCCGAGCGCGAGTGCTACCCGTGTGGTCAGGGCGTCGGCTCGATCGACGAGATCGTCCCGGCTGCCGAGCTGGTCGCGCGGTTCGTCGACGAAGCGGATGCCGCACTGCAGCGCGCCGGGCGGGCGTAGCCCTCCGTGCCCGGCCGGTCCCGCCTCCTCGTCGTCGGCGGCGACGCGGCAGGCATGTCCGCTGCTGCACAGGCCCGCCGTCGACGTTCCGAGGACGACCTCGAGATCGTGTGCTTCGAGCGCGGCGCCTACACCTCGTATGCCGCGTGCGGGATCCCCTACTTCGTCGGCGATCTCGTGCCCGAGGCTGCCGACCTGGTGGCACG
>JANOWV010000029.1:0-10163 GCA_031418075.1 Actinomycetes bacterium | reverse complement strand
CGGGAGCACCACACCGGCCGGCAGGCGCTCGTCGCCTGGATCCCGGCGTGACGGCCGACCGCCTGGCGGCCGGACAGGTCGGCGCCACCGTGGTCGTGGTGCGCGCGCGGATCGCCGCCGCCGCGGCGAGGGCAGGCCGCGACCCGGCCGAGGTCACGCTGGTCGCGGCCACGAAGACGGTCGACGCGTTGCGGGTGGCCGCGGCGCTCGATGCCGGGGTCACCGATGTGGGCGAGAACCGCGCCCAGGAGCTCGTCGCCAAGGCGCCGATGGTCGCGGCGCTCCAGCGCCCCGGCGATGTCGAGCCTGTCCCCATCTGGCACTTCCTTGGCGCCCTGCAGCGCAACAAGGTCGGCAGTGTCGCGCCGTGGGTGTCCTGCTGGCAGTCGGTCGACCGTCGGTCGTTGGGGGATGCCATCGCCCGACATGCGCCGGGGGCGCGGGTGCTCATCGAGGTGAACCTCGGACGGGAGGCGCAGAAGCCCGGCTGTCCTCCCGAGGAAGTGGGGGCGCTGCACCAGGTGCTCGACGACCTCGGGCTCGCGGTCGAGGGGCTCATGACGGTCCCACCGCGCCACGACGACCCGAGGCCGTGGTTCGCTGCGCTCCGCGCGATGGCCCAAAAGCACGGCCTCGGGGTCCTCTCGATGGGGATGACCGACGATTTCGAGATCGCGGTCGAGGAAGGGGCCACCGTGGTGCGGGTCGGGCGGGCGATCTTCGGGGACCGTCAGGCCTGATCCGGTTCGCGCCGCGTCCTTCGGGGGATCAGACGGTAGGATTCCGTCCCGGAGGGCGTGCCGTCTCCGTTCCCTGGTGCACGCGACACATCGAGTGGCTTCTCTCTGGCATCGGGCGATGGTCTACCTGGGCCTGCAGGACGATGACGAGTACGGATACGACGGATACGGCACCGACGCGCCGTATGCCGATGGCTACACCGATCCCGGGCACCGATCGGCGCCCGGGCGCCCGGACCACGGTCCGGGGCCCGGCCCCTCCCACGGCGACCCCTACGCCGTCCCGCGCGCCTATCCCGAGCCTCGGGGTGGCGACGTCCGCCCGCTCGGGAGCCCCGACCCCCGTTCCGTGGCGGCGCGCGAAGGCGGGCCCGATCCGCGGGGTCTTGATCAGCGGGGCCTTGATCCCCGGGATCCCCGTGTCGCCGATCCCCGAGGGCTCGACGGACGGGGGATCGACGGACGTGGGCACGATGGCCCTGGGTACGGCGAACCCACCGTTCGACCGATCCCGCGTGACGAGCAGCCCAGTGGAGTCTCGGTGAGCCGCCCGGGCGTGGTGCGCGCCGTCCCCACCTCGGGGGGGACGGTCCATGTGGTCGAGCCCCGCGGGTTCAACGACGCGCAGCAGGTCGGCGACCGGGTGAAGGGCAACCAGGCGGTGATCCTGAACCTCCAGTCGAGCGGCAAGGAGCTACGTCGTCGCCTCATCGACTTCTCCAGCGGGCTCGCGTACGCCACGGGCGGCTCGATGTCACGGGTCGCGGATGCGGTCTTCCTGATCTCACCGCTCGACGTCGAGATCTCCGAAGAGGAGAAAGACCGGCTCGAGGCCCGCGGGCTGTATCGGCGCGACTGACTGCACCATGGGCATCCTCTGCAGTCTCATCACCGTCTTCATCGTCCTCCTCTTCGCGCGCGCCGTCCTCTCGTGGTTCCCAGTGCAGCAGGGAAGCGCGCTGCTCCCCATCAACGAGCTCCTCGCCACCCTCACCGAGTGGGCGCTGCGCCCGTTGCGGTCAATCATCCCCCCGGTCGGGATGTTCGACATGTCGTTCCTCGTCCTCACGTTCGGCTTGCTCATCGTGCAGCGGGCGATCTGCGGCTGACGTGGCGGCGGGCCATCTCCCGGGTTCGCCCGAGAGCAGCGCCGGGTGAGCGTCGTCGCTAGCATTGGTCGCCATGGCTTCCATGGACGTGACACCGCAGGAGCTGCGCGACATCGAGATCCGTGAGGCGTGGCGCGGGTACCACCGCGACGACGTCGACGAGCTCCTCGAGCGCGCCGCGGCGACCATCGAGGATCTCGAAGCGGAGAACCACCAGCTGCGGGCCCGCTTGTCGCAGGCACAGGCCGGTGGTCAGCCCGGTGGTCAAGGTGGAGCGCCGACCCGCCAGCCCGCGCCGTCACCGCTCGCGCGTCCCGCTTCGGCGCCGGCTCCGGCACGACCCGCACCGCCGGCGCCGGTTGTGCCCGCGCCGGTTCCCACCGGTGATGCCGACATCATCCAGCGCACGTTGCTGCTCGCGCAGAAGGCAGCCGATGAGGCGATCGCCGACGCGCGCCGTCGGGCTCAGGAGATCGTCGGGTCGGCCGAGGCGAAGGCGACGAAGCTCGTCGACGAAGCCGAGGCGAAGGCAACCGAGATCGCGGCAGCCGAGCGCAAGAAGCTCGAGGAGGACATCGGTCGCCTGCAGAACGCGCGCGACACGCTCAGCGCCGATGTCGACACCCTCGAGCGGTTCGAGCAGGAGTATCGCGACCGTCTGCGGCGCGCGATCGAGGGTGAGCTCGACCTCCTCGCGCAAGCAACCGGTGTCGGTCAGCGACCCGAGATCTCCGAGATCGAGCTTCCGGAGTCGAGTACGCCGCGCCGCGCTG
Organism: Actinomycetes bacterium; assembly: GCA_031418075.1. Classification (GTDB taxonomy): domain Bacteria; phylum Actinomycetota; class Acidimicrobiia; order IMCC26256; family PALSA-555; genus DASUAO01. The sequence continues at coordinate 7,541 of JANOWV010000029.1, read as the reverse complement.
CCGCGCCGCGACCGACTCCGGCGACCGCACCGCCGATCTCTGACGCCGACGACGAGGAAGAAGAAGACTCGTGGTCGGCATCGCAGGAAGGTGCGGTCACCGTGGGACGGTCGTCTCGGACCGCCGACCAGGACCCGACCGAGCACGTGGCGGCGGCACCGCCGCCCGCCGACTCCTGGGACACCGGTCCGGCTGAGGGATGGACAGATGCCCCGACCGCGGCACTCGTCGAGGACTCCGGTGACGTCCCGGTCATCGATGATGCCGGAGGCGCGAGCCTCGACGACGATGCGTTCTTCGCGTCGCTGCGCGAAGCCGTACGCGACGAGGGGCCGCTCGATCGGGGCGATCAGTCCGACGACGCGGCGTTCTTCGACCAGGAAGACACCGACGAGCACCGCGGGTTGTTCAAGCGTCGTCGCTGAGTTCGAGCGTCAGCCCACGACGACCATGACCACCGGGATGGTGTCGTCGCCGACATCGAGCGCCACGGCGCCCGTCGGTGCATCCGAAGCAGCGTGGACGGCCAGTCGCACCGCGAGGACCTCTCCCGCGATCAGGTCGCGGTGCGTATCTGCGGCGCCCGCGCCAGGACCGTCGAGATAGAGGTCGATCTCGACCCGATCGGAGAGCGCGAGGTCCAGCGACTTGCGGTGGTCGTTGAGTGCGCGCACCAGCTCACGTGCGACGCCTTCGGCCACCAGCCCGTCGTCGAGGGTCGTGTCGAGGGCGACGGCCACGCCGCTCTCCTCGGCCAACACCAGGTGCTCATGAGCTCGGGCTCGGACCTCGACGTCGTCTGCTGACAGCGACACCGAATCGCCGTCGAGCGCGAGGACGTAGGTCCCGTCCGCGTCGATGGCCGCTTGCACCGCAGCGCCGTCGACCTCGGCGAGTGCCGCCTTCACCTGCGGCATGCGAGCGCCGACACGGGGGCCCAGGCTCCGGAAGTTGGGGACGACGGCGTACTCCAGGACACCCCGCAGATCGGTGACCAGCTCGATGACCTTCACGTTGAGCTCGGTGGCGATCACCGCTACGAGATCCGGCGACAGCGAGGTACCCGGCGGTACGCGAACGAGCGCACGGGGCAGCGGCTGACGGACCTTGATCTTCGCCTCGGCGCGGGCCGCTCGTCCCAGCGCCACGATCTGACGGGCGGACGTCATGGCGTCCTCGAGGTCGTGGTCGAGGGATTCCGGGGCCGGGCTGGGCCAATCGGCGAGATGGACCGACTCGTGGGTCAGGGCGAGGTTCGTCCAGAGCTCATCGGCCGTGAACGGGCACATCGGTGCGAGCAGCAATGCGAGGGTTTGAAGGCAGTGGTGCAGGGTCGCATGCGCGCCGCGATCGGACGACTTCCAGAACCGCGGACGTGAGACCCGGACGTACCAGTTGGAGAGGTCATCGACGAAGCGTTCGATGGCCTGTGCTGCGCGAAGCGCGTCGAAGCGCTCGAGCGCGTCAGTGGTCTCGTCGACGGTGGACGCGAGCCGCGACTCGACCCACCTATCCAGAACTGGGCGATCGAGCACCGGGCGGTCGGTCGCCGCAGGCTCGCCGTCGAGATCCGGTTCCCAGCCGTCGAGGTTCGCATAGGTGGTGAAGAAGTAATAGGTGCTCCACAGTGTGCCGAGGAATCGACGCGCCGACTCGTCGATCATCTGCACGTCGAAGCGTCGACTCGTCCACGGCGAACCGTTGGCGAAGAAGAACCAGCGCAGCGCGTCGGCGCCGCGCGAGTCGAGCACCTCCCACGGATCGACGACGTTCCCGCGCGACTTCGACATCTTCAGCCCGTCGCGGTCGAGGATGTGGGCGAGGCAGACGACATCGCGATAGGGCGAACGATCGAAGACGAGTGTGTTCACCGCGAGCAAGGAGTAGAACCATCCGCGCGTCTGGTCGATGGCTTCACAGATGAAGTCGGCGGGGAAGCGTCGGTCGAACAGCTCGGCGTTCTCGAACGGGTAGTGCAGCTGCGCCGCCGGCATGCTGCCGGAGTCGAACCAGGCGTCGAGCACGGGTTCGACTCGTCGTGCGGTCGATCCACATTCCGGGCACGGGAAGGTGATCTCGTCGATCGTGGGGCGATGGAGATCGAGACCATCGAGATCCCGCCCCGAGTGCTCAGCGAGCTCAGCGATCGAGCCGATGCAGGTGTCGTGCGCGTGGTCGGCGCACCGCCAGATGGGCAGCGGAGTACCCCAGAACCGGTCGCGCGACAGTGCCCAGTCGACGTTGCCTTCCAGCCAATTGCCGAACCGCCCGTGCTTGATGTGCTCGGGGTGCCAACCGATCGACTCGTTCTCGCGCAGCATGTCGTCGCGGCGATCCGAGGTGCGCGCGAACCAGGTCGGCTTCGCCCAGTAGATCAGCGGGGTCGAACAGCGCCAGCAGTGGGGATAGGAGTGGGTGTAGTCGACGACTCGTACCAGGAGCCCGGCCGCGGCGAGCTCGTCGATGATCGCCGGATCGGCGTCCTTGACGAAGCGGCCCGCGTATCGTTCGACGTCGACGGTGAACTGGGCGGCGGCGTCGACCGGGTTGAGGATCGGGAGACCCTCACGCGCGCCCACCTCGCGGTCGATCTCCCCGAAGGCCGGCGCCAGGTGGACGATCCCCGACCCGTCGTTGGTGGTGACGAAGTCGGCGGCCACGACCCGGCTGGCCCGTTCGTCGTCGAGGGGGAGGACATCGAAGGGCCGCTCGTACCGTTGGCCGATGAGCTCACCGGGGTCGACCGATCCGAGGATCTCGGCGTCGTCGCCGAGCACGGCGACGACTCGGTCGGAGGCGACGACAAGATCGCGACCGCCGGCAGCGTCGCGGACCCGGGAGTACGGCACCTGCGGCCCGACCGCCACGGCCACGTTCGACAGGAGCGTCCAGGGCGTGGTCGTCCAGACGAGCAGGTCGTAGTCCTGATCGGGGAGCGGGAACCGGACGTAGACCGACGGCTCGGTGACGTCGGCATAGCCCTGGGCGACCTCATGGCTCGAGAGCGCGGTTCCGCACCGACCGCAGTAGGGCACGACCTTGAACCCCTCGTAGAGGAGGTCGCGGTCCCACATCGTCTTGACGTGCCACCAGACGCTCTCGATGAACTCGTTGCTGAGGGTCCAGTAGGCATCGTCGGTGTCGATCCACATGCCGATCCGGGAGGTGAGCGCCGACCAGTCCTCCACGTAGCGGTGTACGGACGCCCGGCAGCGCTCATTGAACGCCGCGATGCCGTACTCCTCGATCTGTAGCTTCCCGCTGAAGCCGAGCTCCTTCTCCACCTCGAGCTCGACCGGGAGCCCGTGGCAGTCCCACCCACCTTTCCGGGGTACAAAGCGTCCGCGCATGGTGTGGAACCGCGGGTACAGGTCCTTGAACGAACGTGCCAACACATGATGGAGGCCCGGACGGCCGTTCGCGGTGGGGGGACCTTCGTAGAAGACCCATTCCGGTGCGTCGGCCCGCCGACGAAGGCTCTCGGCGAAGACGTCGTCGTCGACCCATCGGGTGAGCACGCGGCGCTCGAGCGCGACGAGATCGAGGTCGCGGTCCACCGCGCGGAACGGCACTGGACGAGCGTAACCTGGGCGTGTTCGGTGGATCGGACCGCAACGTGTTCGCGGCATCGTTGGAATCGGCGGGCGCGCGGCAGTACCATCCAGCGCTTCCCGGTTCCCGGCGACGTCTCCGTCGACCCGGCTCGAACAGATCATCCCCAGATCATCCCCAGATCAAATTCTGGGGGATCCGACGTACCCAGGAAAGGCACGTGCATGTCGCCTGAGGGGCGAGTCCATCCGCAGCACTCGACGAGGAGCCGGGCGTGAAGAAGCAGCAGGGACCGGCCAGGAAGAAGTCGGCCGCGACAACGTCGGCCTCCAAGAAAGCAGCCGCGAAGCGGTCGGCGGCGAGGAAGCCTGTGGCGAACAAGTCCGCGGCGCGGAAGTCCGCGGCGAAGAAGTCCGCGGCGCGGAAGTCGACCGCGAAGAAGTCGACCGCCAAGAAGTCGACGGCGAGGAAGTCGACCGCGAAGAAGTCCGCGGCGTCGAAGTCGACCGCGAGGAAGTCGACCGCGAAGAAGTCGACCGCGAAGAAGTCGACCGCGAAGAAGTCGACCGCGAAGAAGTCGACCGCGAAGCCCGTGGCGAAGAAGGCCGCGCCCGTCAAGCAGCCGGTCGCCAAGAAGGCCGCACCGGTCAAGACGCCCCCCGCTCCGGCGATCCCCGCCGTGGTGGAGCCGCCGGTCCGGGTGCTCAAGAAGGGTCATGTGCTCTGCGAGCTGTCCGGCTTCGAGGTCATGCCCGGTGGGCCGGCCCTCGCGCCCAAGACGGTGGAGCGACTGCGCCTCAAGCTGCTCGAAGAGCGGGAGCGGCTACTGCGTCAGGCCGACGACCTCGCAGCCGAAGCCGATCAGCTCGCGCACGATCGAGAGGCTGGTGACACCCAGTTCGACGAGGAGTCGGGCGAGGGCGACACCGTCAACGTCGAGCGCGAGCGCGATCTGCTGCTGTCGGCGTCGGCGCGAGGTGCCGTCGACGAGATCGACGAAGCACTCACCCGGATCAAGAAGGGCACCTACGGCTTCTGCTCGCCGGCTGGGAAGCGGCTCTCGCTCGATCGCCTGGAGGCGTTCCCGTGGGCCGACGTATGCGTCGATTGCAAGGCGCGTGCCGAACGGCGGCGCTGACGGACCCGCGGTCCTCGCGACGACCGGGTCGCGTGGCCGTCGGCTCGCGTCGATGGTCGTCGTCTCGGTGGTGGTCGTCGATCAGCTGAGCAAAGTCTGGGCCGTGTCGACCCTCGACGACGGACCGATCTCCGTCATCGGCACCACAGTCGAGCTACGGCTCGGCTACAACACCGGCGCTGCCTTCAGCCTCTTCGGCGGCTACGGGGTGGTGCTCGCCCTGCTTGCGATGGTGATGGTCGCCGTGCTGGTCCGGATGGTGCGCCGGACCGACGACATCTGGATGATCGGCGCGCTGGCGCTGGTGCTCGGCGGCGCGCTCGGGAACCTGAGCGACCGAGCCTTCCGGGCCCCGGGCTTCCTGCGTGGCGCGGTCGTCGACTTCGTGCACGTCGGCCCGATCCCCACGTTCAACGTGGCCGACGCCGCGCTCACTGTCGGCGCGGTCACGCTCTTCCTGGTCGGACTCGTCGGTGGGCGCCGCCTTCCCGACAGTTCCTCGTGAGTTCCACAGGGGGGCTCGACCACGAGCCGCTCGTCGTCCCCGAGGTGCTCTCGGGGGAGCGGGTCGACCGGGCGATCGCGCTGCTCACCGGATGGAGTCGCGCCGAGGTCCAGGTGCTCGTGCGGGACGCCGAGATCCTCGTCGCCGGTCAACCGGTGTCGAAGAGTCGGCGTCTGGAATCGGGCGAGATCATCGAGATCCTGTCGGGGCCGGCTGTCCCGTCGCTGCCAGTCGGTGAAGCAGTTGCGCTCGATGTGCGCTTCGCCGATGAGCACCTGCTGGTGCTCGCCAAGCCGGCTGGGCTCGTCGTGCATCCGGGGCCCGGTCACGACCACGGCACGGTGGTGCATGGCCTGCTGCACCGGTTCCCGGAGATCGCGGAGGTAGGAGCGCCGACGCGGCCCGGAATCGTGCACCGTCTCGACCGCGACACGAGTGGGCTGATGATCGTCGCCCGGACCTCTCAGGCCTACGACGCGCTCGTCGATGCCTTCGCCACGCACGCCATCGACCGCCGCTATTTCGCGTTGGTCTCCGGGACCCCCGGTGCTCGCCGAGGTGTCGTCGACGCACCGATCGGACGCTCGACGCGGCGTCGCACTCGGATGGCGGTGCGCGACAGCGGGCGTCCGGCCCGCACCGGCTACGAGGTGCTCGCCTCCTGGGAGGAGCCCGACGTGAGCCTGCTCGAGTGCACGCTCGAGACCGGCCGAACCCATCAGGTCCGCGTGCACCTGAGCGCGATCGGTCATCCGATCGTGGGGGATCGCACGTACGGAGGTCGGATCTTGCGCGGCCCGGAGCGCGACGACGCGGCCTCGCGCCCGTTCCTGCACGCGCACCGACTCGTGTTCGAGCACCCAGTGCTCGGGGAGCAGATCGACGTCGAGGATCCACTCCCGACCGAGCTCGAGCAGCTCCGGTCGTCCCTCGGACCACCCGCGAGCGGCGCCGACGAGGAGTAGGCGCGCAGTACGTCACGGCACCCGGCACCTCGCCGAGACGCAGCGGCTCAGGACTTGGGGGGTTCGGCGTCGGGGTGTCCGACGCGGGTCTGCTTCACGAGGTCGGCGAGCGATACCCGGTCGAGCAGCTCGCGCATCTCTTCGGAGACCCCCGACCAGACTTCCTGGAGCGAGCAGTGCCCTTCGCAGTGGTCGTGCTCACCGACGACGGTGACGAGCGGTCCATCGACCGCTCCCAGGATCTGGGCAAGTGTGATCTCCCCGGGGGGGCGCGCCAGCACGTAGCCGCCGCCGACGCCGCGCTTGGAGCGCACCAGTCCGGCGCCCTTCACCGCCAGCAGGATCTGCTCGAGGTAGGGCTGGGGGAGCGTCGTGCGCTCGGCGATCTCCTTCACCGACGTGGGGACGTCGGATTCGTGCAGCGCGAGGGACAGGAGCGCCCGGGCGGCGTAGTCGCCGCGAGTGGAGACCTTCATCGCGGCCTCATCGTCGCGCAACGCGACGACTTCGGGCGACATCACCGCTCGGTACCCTGCTCCGATGCCGTCTGCAGCGCCATGCCTCCCGGCGTACGACGGAGCCGGCGTCAACGGCGTGATCCCGGCCCTCCTCGGTGCGCGCGACGCCTCGTGGCTCCCGGGCGTCGTGTCGGGAGCTCGGTCGACCGTGGTCCTGGTCGTCGACGGCCTGGGGTGGGATGTGCTCGTCGCCCGCCGCGGGACGCTCCCTGCGTTCGACGCCTGCGTCGGCGGACCGATCACGACAGTCGCGCCGTCGACGACGGCCGCGGCTCTCACCTCCATCACTACTGGACTCGCGCCGTCCCAACACGGGCTCATCGGCTATCGGGTGCGCGTCGACGGCCACATCCTCAACGCACTCTCCTGGCAGAGCGACGCGCGGCCGGCCCCCGACCCAGGTGTCGTGCAGCGGCACGCGCCGTTCCGTGGTCGACCCGTCGCCGTGGTGACCAAGCACGAGTTCCGTGGATCGGGGTTCACGGAAGCGCATCTCCGAGGCGGCGACTTCCACGGATGGAAGACGGTCTCCGCGCTGATCGGGGAGTGCCATCGCCTCACGGCTGCCGGCACCCCGTTGGTGTACGCCTATTACCCGGGCGTGGACGAAGTCGCGCACCGGTACGGCCTCGAGGACGGGTTCTTCGACGCCGAGGTCCGATTCGTCGACCGCCTCCTTGGCGATCTTGTCTCGGGGCTGCCGGAGGATGTCGCGGTCGTGGTCACCTCCGACCATGGACAGGTGCACCTCGGCCCCGACTCGTGGGTCGACCTCGACGCCACGCTCGACCCGTTCGTCGAGTCGTGCTCGGGCGACGCGAGGTTCCGGTACCTCCATGCCCGTCGCGGTGCCGCCGACGATC
>JANOWV010000028.1:0-3046 GCA_031418075.1 Actinomycetes bacterium | reverse complement strand
AGGCCCTCGCGAAGGCCCGGGAGATCGCGGCCGTCATCGCCGCCAATGGCCCGCTCGCCGTCGAGGCCATCACGCGCACGCTCCACGAGACGGTCGGCATGACCGAGCCCGAGGCCTTTGCGCACGAGCACGACTACGGGCAGGCGGTGTTCAACTCCGACGACGCCAAGGAGGGGCCGAAGGCGTTCGCGGAGAAGCGCACGCCGCAGTTCAAGAAGCGCTAGCCGGCGCCGCCACCAACGCTGTCGCGCAACGTCCGGACGCCGACCCAGCCGAGCGCGGACAAGGTGAGTACGGAGAGCAGCCCCACCGCGAGGACGTTGGAGCTGGTCATCGGAGCGACGATCCAGAACGTCTTGCTCACGAGCACGCCCGAGGAGCTGCACATGATCTCGGCCACATGCCGGCCCGCCGAGAGGTCGTCCGTCGCGACATCGACATCAAACTTACCGCCAGGACCGACGGCGACTTGGGAGATCACCGTACCGTCCACACGCAGGACCGGACGGCACCCATCGGGCGCATTGCCGGTGAGGTTCACCGATTCGCCGGCGACGAGTGCCCGCTGGACGACCGAAGAGTCCGTCCGGACCACCGAGGTGCCGGCCACGGTGACCTCCGAGGTGTTCGTGATGGTGCAGACGCCAGCGGCGATCGTCGCCGTGCAGGTCCCGGCACTGGTGTAGCCCGCCGGAACCGACGCCGCGAGCTCGGTCGCGGTGCAGGTACTGGTGCCCGGGCCCACAAACCCGCGTATCGTGAAGTCCGCCGGATCGGATTCCGAGGCTGTCGCGTCGTTGGCGACCGTCGACCCCGACGTGCACGAGAGGCTCACTTGCACGTCGGCGTCGCTGTCGGGCACGAAGTCCTTCACGACCACGAATGGCGCGGTGTTCAGCGTGTTAGTGAGCGTGCACGCGCCAACGGCGATCGTCGCGGTGCACACTCCCGCGCTCGTGTACCCGGTAGGCACTGCGGTCTCGGTCGCGGTGCAGGTGCTCGTTCCCGGACCCGCGAACCCGCTCACCGTGAAATCGGCAGGGTCCACCTCCGACGCCGTCGAGTCGTTGGCGACAACCGAACCCGACGTACACAACACGCTGACCGGGACGCTTGCAGCGTTGCCGTCGGAGAAGTCCTTCCCGACCGTGAACGTCGCCGTCGTCACCGCAGGTACGATGATGAACTCGTTGACGAGCGTGCAGGTGCCGTCGGCGATCGTCGCGGTGCAGGTCCCCGCGCTCGAGTACCCGGCGGGAACCGCTGTCTCAGTCGCGGTGCAGGTGTTGGCGAAGCTCGCGAATCCGTTCACGATGAAGTTCGCAGGGTCCGCTTCCGACGCCGTGGGATCGGTGTTCGCCACCGTCCCCGAGGCGCATGTGAGGCTTACCGTAACCGCTGCGGCGTTGTTGTCCGAGAAGTCCTTCGCCACGGTGAAGGCCGCGGTTGCCGTGTTCGTGAACGTGCACACCACGGTCTCGCCGGCACCCACCGGCACCGAGTTGTTCTCGCCGACCGTCACGTTCACATCCGGGGTCGGCGCCGTGTCCACACACGCGAGCGTGGTCGTGTAGCTCGCCGGCGTCGTCAACACCTCCGACACGAAGTACGTGCCCGTGTCGACCGTCTTGACGTCCGTCGCACCGTCAGCCGACACCACCTTCGACGCGACCTGCAAACCACCCGCCGACGTCCCGATCTTCAACGTCACCGACTCCGACGTCCCCGAGAAGTCCTTCACCACCTGAATCGAACCAGACTGACGAGTGTTCGTGAACGTGCACGTGACCGTCTTGCCCGCGATGACCTTGATGTTCGCCTTCGCTGGATCCGACCCGTCCTGGGACGAGCTGTCGTCGTCGCAGCTCAGCCCGGTCAGCTCCCAGCCCGATGTCGATCCCTCCGTGACGAAGTAGTCGCCCTCCTCGACGTTGGAGAACGTGATCGAGCTGTTCGTGGAACCCCCGGTCTTGGTGTCCAGCTCGAAGGAGCCATCGCCGAGATCCGTCGTGAACGAGAAGTCCTGGTCGGACTCGTCCGGGTCCGTGACCTTCTCGATCACGACCGACCCGATGCTCGGCTCGTTGATGAAGGTGCATGTGACCTGAGATTTGCCCGAGTTGAAGGCCGCAGGCAGCGTGATGGTCGCCGTGCGGGCGGCGACGTCGTACTCCACCACGGCCGATGCCGTGCAGTTGATGTTCTTGACCTTCCACCCCGACTTCGCCGTCTCCGAGAGGACGTATACCCCGCCATTCACCAGCGGCGACCACTTGAACTCACCGCCGCTCTGCACCGTCTTGGTCGAACCCCCGGTGCCCGTCAACGTGAACACGAAGTCCTGCTCCGGGTCCGGATGCAACTTCTGCTTCTTCACCGTGATCGACGGCTGCTCCACCGGCAGGGTCGAAGTGGTCGTGGTCGAAGTACTCGTGGTCGAAGTACTCGTCGTCGAAGTACTCGTCGTCGAAGTACTCGTCGTCGAAGTACTCGTGGTCGAAGTACTCGTGGTCGAAGTACTCGTGGTCGAAGGGCACGCGCCGAGCGTGTCGCCGTGCCCGAGGTGGCCGTTCACCGCCGCCTCCGCCACGACGAGCGTCCCCCCGTTGTGGCAGATCGTCACATCAGGCGCCGCCGCCCCAGATATCCCCGTGAAGATCAGCGGTGCAACCACCGACACAGACAGGGCAGTCAGGGCCAGGGCGGCCGAGATTCGCGACCCCCGCCGTCGTAAGCGTCCACCGAACCACACGCCGCCCAACACCTCCCAATGCCGACGCAGATCCTACCACGGAGAGTGACCTCGTCACCAGCAGACGCCGGCCATGCAACGTCAAGCACGGCGCAACGCGAAGACCTCCGGTGAGGTGAACGCGGCAATCTCTCCACGGCACTGGAGGTCTTCGCTCTCGGTCAACTCCGACACCAATCTCTCGGCCGAGTTCACCTAGGCAGCGGGATCCGGGGTCGCGGCACTGACTGCCGTGTCTTCGGCGTCGCGGTACAGCACTTCGTACACGTGGTGGACGCCGTCGATCCCCTTGAG
>JANOWV010000027.1:0-2338 GCA_031418075.1 Actinomycetes bacterium | reverse complement strand
GTCAGACGCGACAACCGATTGAAGACCCGGCCCATGACCGCGCGGTCCAGTGTCCCCTGCTTCACGACTGCGCCCGGGACGGAGCGCGATCCGACGACCACATCGGCGTCGTCGAGCGCCTCGAGGAAGCGGGGCAGGGCCTCGAGGTCGGTGGCGAGGTCGGCATCCATGTAGAGGATCGCCGCCCCGCGCGCCGCGAGCACCCCGGCACGCACCGCGGCGCCCTTGCCTTGATTGCGATCGAGGCGCAAGACCCGTTGCTGGGACGAGTCCTGCAGCAGCCGTTCGGCGACCTCGGCGGTGTCGTCGGTGCTGCCGTCATCGACAACGATCAGCTCGACGTCCGGTCCCGTCGCCGCCGCGAGGGCCTCCAGCGTCGCGCCGATGCGCGTCGACTCGTTGTAGGCCGGGATCACGACGCTGAGCCTCGGCGTTCCCCCGTTCCCGCTGGCGGTCGTCACCTGGTTCCCCGTGGGACGTGATCGGTCGATCGGACAATGTACGTCCGCGGCGTGGTCATGCCGCCGCCTCCCGGACGACCCGATCGAGCTCGGCGACCGCGCGATCCCACGTGAACTCGCGGGCGCGGACGCGGGCAGCCGTCCCGAGTCGGGAGCGAGCGTCCTCGTCGCCTGCGAGCCGGATCCATGCCGCGACGAACTCGTCGTCGTCGGCCGCGAGGATGCCCGTCTCCCCGGTGATGACGGAGTCGCGGACGCCTCGCACATCGAACGCGACCGTCGGGGTGCCGAGCGCGGCGGCCTCCATGACGACGGTGCCCCAGCCCTCGTGCGCCGCGGGATGCACCAACAGCCAGGCCGCGGAGAGCAGCCGCCGCTTCTCGTCCTCGTTGACAGCACCGGTGAACTCGACATCGGGGCCGGCCGATGCCCGAAGCGCGTCGGCTTCGGGGCCGTCGCCCACGATCAGCAATCGGCCGCCGGTCGAGGGACGCACCCGCTCCCAGAGCTCGAGGAGCCGGTCGATCCGCTTGTGAGGGACGAGGCGACCGAGGGCGACGAACATCGGCGTCGTCGACACGGCTGCGGTCGCCTCGACGGGTTCGCTGCCCATCTCGATGGTGCGGATCCGCTCCGGCGCGACACCGAGCGCGTCGAGATCCGTCGCGGTGCTCGCAGACACGGCGACGAACGTGCTCCTCCGATAGACCCTCGGCATCACCCGGCGCTCCAGGAACCGCCCGATCCAGGCCAGCGGTGCCGGGAAGTACATGCGCCACTGCTCGACGTGCACGTGGTGGACGAGGCACACGACCGGAGCCCGCTGCCACAGGGGGCTGAAGTAGGGGATCCCGTTCTCCACGTCGACGACGACGTCGGGATGGCGGAACCGGCGCCGGGCCACGAACGGGAGCCGCAGGTACTGCGCGTACGTACCTCCCGCGTCGTGGACCGGGTAGCCGGGCGTCCCCACCGGCCCGCCACAGACCAGGGCCACGTCGTGCCCCTCGGCCTGCAGCCCGCGGAGCAGCTGGTCGACGACGTACTCGGACCCGCCGGCCTGTGGGTGCGCCATGTCGCGCCACGAGAGGAAGAGGATCCGCATGGGTGTCCGAGCCGGTCTCGATCGGGGACGGAGACGGTACCGAGGCTGATGCGTTGGCCCGACCGCTCCGAGCTGGGCCGGGACGCATCATAGGATCGCGGCGGCCCGGATCCGGTCCCCGGCTCGGAGCGCCATCCCAAGGAGCGAGCGTGACGGCGACAGCGACGACTGCGGGTGGCCGCATGCGGGCCCGCTGCTCGCAGCCGGTCGTGCTGCTGGGCGTGGCGATCGCCCTCGCGGCCCTCGGGTCGGTCCTGCTCAGCGCCCCCGGCCGCTACATCGGCGACAACCGCTTCGAGGTCTACTGGTCGCCGTTCGACCTCCTCCGGCGCCACCTCGCGGTGTGGGATGGCACCCGCGGGCTCGGGAGGCCGCGTTGGGACTTCTGGCCCGTCCCGGCCGCGGCCATGGCGGCGCTGCGCGGCATCGGCCTCGGGCCGGCGCTCGCCGAGCGCATCTGGCACGCCTCGCTGCTCACCAGTGCCGGCACCGGGATGGTCGCGGCGTTGCGGCTGTTCCGACCCCGGATCGGGATCGAGCACTGGCTGGCTGCCGCGTGCTACGCCTTCGGGCCCTTCGCCGCGGTCTACCTCCTCCCCACCAATTTGTTCGTGGGCCAAGCGTTCGCGCCGTGGTTCTTCGTCGTGTTCGTGCTCGGGGTCCGAGGGACGCGACCGTGGCGCTGGGCGGCGCTCTTCGCCCTGTTGGTCTTCGTCCCCGGCAACATGAACTACCCCGCGCTCCTGTTCGCCGCGCTACCGATCGTCCCCGG
>JANOWV010000026.1:0-2252 GCA_031418075.1 Actinomycetes bacterium | reverse complement strand
TCGATGAGCGTGGACTTGCCGGCCCCCGGGGCCCCCGAGATCCCCACGCGGCGAGCGCCACCTGTGCCCGGCATGATCTCGGTGAGCAGGGCGTCGGCCTCGTTGCGGTGGTCGCCGCGCGTCGACTCGACGAGTGTGATCGCCCGGGCGAGCGCACGACGGTCGCCGGCGAGCAGTCCGGACGCGAGCTCGCTCACGGACTTGGGGGCGAGCCCCGCCGGACGAAGCGCCGACGCGCACCCCGCCGGGCGCGGCGACGGAGGATGCCACGACGCACGATGCCCCGTCGCACACGCCAGCGCATCAGGAAGGGGGGGAGAGGAGATCGAGGACGCGGGTGGCGGCCGCGGGGATGTTCGTGCAGGGTCCGAAGATCGCCGCGACCCCGGCCTCGTGGAGGAAGTCGTAGTCGCCGGCGGGGATCACCCCACCGCAGACGACGAGGATGTCGTCGCCCCCCTGCTTGCGCAGCTGGGCGAGCAGCTCGGGGACGAGCGTCTTGTGGCCGGCCGCCTGGCTGCTGACCCCGACGATGTGCACGTCGTTCTCGACGGCATCGCGCGCCACTTCCTCGGGCGTCTGGAACAGGGGACCCACGTCGACATCGAAGCCGAGGTCGGCGAACGCGGTCGCGATCACCTTTGCGCCGCGGTCGTGGCCGTCCTGACCCATCTTCGACACCAGGATGCGTGGCCGACGGCCGTGCGCCTCGGCGAACTGCTCGACGCGCGCGCGGACCGCGTCGTAGGTCTCGTCGCCCTCGTAGGCACCGCCGTACACGCCCGCGATCGTACGGATCTCCGCGCGGTGGCGGGAGAACACCGACTCGAGCGCGTCGGAGATCTCGCCAACGGTCGCACGGGCCCGCACGGCATCGACGCTCAGGGCGAGCAGGTTGCCGTCCCCCTTGGCGCCTTCGGTGAGGCGCTCGAGAGCGGCACTCCACGCCGCCTGGTCGCGGTTCGCCCGGAGCTGCTCCAACCGGGCGACTTGCGACTCGCGCACTGCCGTGTTGTCGACCTCGCGGACGTCGAGGTGGTCCTCGTCGTCGAGGCGGTACTTGTTCACGCCGACGATCGTCTCGCTGCCGCGGTCGACCGCAGCCTGGCGGCGGGCCGCGGCCTCCTCGATGCGCAGCTTCGGCATCCCCGACTCGACGGCCTTGGTCATGCCGCCCAGGCCTTCGACCTCGGTGATGAGGTCCCAGGCGTGGGCCGCGAGCGAGCTGGTGAGTGACTCCAGGTAGTAGGAGCCTCCGAGCGGGTCGACGACGTGGGTGACGCCGCTCTCCTCGGCGAGGATCAGCTGCGTGTTGCGGGCGATGCGCGCCGACGTCTCGGTCGGGAGCGCGATTGCTTCGTCGAAGCTGTTGGTGTGCAGGCTCTGGGTTCCCCCGAGCACCGCGGCGAGCGCCTCGAGCGTGGTCCTCACGACGTTGTTGTACGGGTCCTGCTCAGTGAGTGACACGCCGGACGTCTGGCAATGGGTGCGGAGCATCAACGAGGACGGGTTCTTCGGAGCGAACTCCCCGATGATGCGAGCCCACAGGAGCCGCGCCGCGCGCAGCTTCGCGACCTCCATGAAGAAGTTCATGCCGATCGCGAAGAAGAAGGAGAGGCGACCGGCGAACGCGTCGATGTCGAGCCCGCGGTCGATCGCGGATCGCACGTACTCGAGCCCGTCGGCGAGCGTGAATGCGAGCTCCTGCACGGCGGTCGCGCCCGCCTCTTGCATGTGGTAGCCGGAGATCGAGATCGAGTTGAACTTCGGCATCTTCGTGGCCGTGAACTCGATGATGTCGGCAACGATCCGCATGCTGGGCGCGGGTGGGTAGATGTAGGTGTTGCGGACCATGAACTCTTTGAGGATGTCGTTCTGGATCGTCCCGGCGAGCTGCTCGGGGCCGACGCCCTGCTCCTCGGCGGCCACGATGTATCCGGCCAGGATGGGGAGCACCGCGCCGTTCATGGTCATCGAGACCGACATCTGGTCGAGCGGGATCCCGTCGAAGAGGATCTTCATGTCCTCGACGGAGTCGATCGCCACACCGGCCTTGCCGACGTCGCCGGTGACGCGCGGGTGGTCGCTGTCGTAGCCGCGGTGCGTGGCCAGATCGAAGACATGAAGATCCTGTTCGACGGCATCCCGCTCGACAAGGTCAGCGTCTCGATGACGATGAACGGCGCGGTGCTGCCGGTGCTGGCCGGCTACATCGTCGCGGCCGAAGAGCAGGGCGTCGCGCAGGCGCAGTT
>JANOWV010000025.1:0-2310 GCA_031418075.1 Actinomycetes bacterium | reverse complement strand
CGCCAGGTCGAGGTCGCACCCCACCAACGGCGCCCATTCGGGTCCCCACCGCTGCAACAACAGCTCGGGCGTGGTGAGCGCTGCCCACATCTTGGCTGCCGGCACCTCGAATCGGCGTGGGATCGGGATCTCGTGGTTGGCCGGCAAGATCACCTCGGTGGAACCGGGTCGCGTCGTCATCGTTTGCATCTCCACTTCCTCGTGCTCGACGAGCAGCTCGTCCAGACGGACGTACCGTTCGTTCCAGTCGCGCTATGTCAAGACGGCCAGCCGGTTCACAGTCTGCGCTCAGGAAGCGACGGCTACCGTGCCCCGATGCCTTCCTCTCGTCGCGCCTCCACGCACATCGTCGCCCTCCTCGCCGCGTTCGGACTGCTCGCCACAGCGTGCGGCGGCGGCTCCGACGCCACGTCGTCGAAGAAGTCGACGAGGTCGACGTCGACCACCGCCGCGGCGTCGGACACCACCGACGCGACGGCAACGGTGCTCACTGCCGCGTGGGCCGACGATGTCACGATCACGGTGGAAGACGGGAAGTACCGGATCCTCGCGAACGGGATCCCGAACCACGAGCGCCAAGCCGAATATGCACTCCCCGACGCCGGCGTGATGATCCCGTCTGCCGACACCGCGACCGCCGGCGCCGATCCCACCGTCGAGCAGAGCTACGACTTCTCGATCCCGACCGCGCCCACGAAGGCGGCCATCTCCACGTCGACGAGCCTCGGGACCATCGGGATCATGGTCTCGGGTGCCGCGTTGTTCAACCCCTACGAGGGCGACGGCACGACGGTGGCCACCGCATCGAACTTCACCGTCAAGAACGCAGCGGGCGACGACATCGCGTTCCTCGACACCTGCAACGGCCACCCCACCCCGATGGGCGAGTACCACTACCACGCACTGCCGAAGTGCATCACCAGCGTCGTCGACGGTACGAGCGGCCCTTCACACATCATCGGGATCGCCTTTGACGGCTACCTCATCTACGGCAACCGCGACGTCGACGGGAAAGAAGTCGCTGCCGACCAGCTCGACGCGTGCAACGGCATCACGAGCCCGACACCGGAGTTCCCCGAGGGGATCTACCACTACGTGCTGCTCGACACCGCCGACTCGATGTCGTCGATCCGCTGCTTCACGGGAACGGTGGACGCGTCCCTCAGCTCCATGGGCGGGATGCCGCCGGGTGGACCGGGCGGTGGCCCCGGCGGACGGCCCCCCGGAGCCGGCGCGATCGCGACCTGACCCAACGACCACGCTGCCGCGCTCAGCGGGTCGAGAACAGGGCTTCGAACGCAGCTTCGTCGCCGGCGTAGATCCCCGTAGCGCGGGGCCAGTGCACGACGAGATCGGTGACCCCGACCGCGGCGTAGGCCGCGCAGGTGTCCTCGAACACCGTCGCCGACGTGAGCCCGCCGTCGAGCAGCACACCGGTCAGCACGATCCGGTCGAGCGTCGTCGGATCACGACCGATCGCCGTACACGCATCGTCGAGTCGCCTCATCTGCTCGGCGACGACATCTGCTCCCTCCGGACCGGCCAGCGGAGTGGCCACGGCATTCGATCCAGTGGGGTCGCCCACTGTGACCCAGGCATCCCCATACGTCGCCGCGACCCGCATCGCGCGCGCCCCGAACGCGGCGATCGCGAGCGGCACCCGTGGTTGTTGTACGCAGCCCGGGAGCATCCGCGTCTCGAGCGCCGAGTAGTACCGACCGGTCGATGACACTCCGGCAGGGTCTCGGAGGAGCACGTCGGTAAGCGCGACGAACTCGGCGAACCGCTCCGAGCGCTCACCGGGTGTCCACGGATCGGCGCCGAGCATCTCGGCGTCCCAGCCGGTTCCGCCGGCACCGATCCCGGCAATCAGCCGCCCCGCCGAGATGTCGTCGAGCGTCATCAGCTCCTTGGCGAACGGCACGGGATGACGGAAGTTCGGGGACGCGACCAGCGTCCCGAGCCGGATTCGGTCGGTGACCATCGCCGCCGCGGTGAGGGTCGGGATCGCCCCGAACCACGGGCCGTCGCGCAGCGACCTCCACGCGAGATGGTCGTACGTCCAGGCATGGTCGAAGCCGAGCTCCTCGGCCCGTTGCCACCGTCGACCAGCATCGGGCCAGCGATGTTCGGGGAGGAGGACAACACCGATCCGCACGCCGGCGACGCTATTGCCCGGAGGTGGCCCCGGCCGCGGTCGCGCGATCGACCATCGCCCACCACCCCGCCCACCCCCCCGCCGCGGCCCGGCACAGCCGAGCGGGGTGGGGGTCGTCTGGCGCAGCGGCGAGGCACGCAAACGTGTATTTA
>JANOWV010000024.1:0-4347 GCA_031418075.1 Actinomycetes bacterium | reverse complement strand
TCACGTGGATCGGGCGACGATCCCGGCTGACACCTACCTGTGCACGTACATCGGCGGCAGTTCCGAAGGGCTTGCCAATGAGCTGGCCATCCGCCGGGTGGAGGTTGCCGAAACCAGGGCGCGGTTGTTGAAGCACTATGGCGGTGCAGACGATGCGGACTTCGCCGCGTATCTGAGTGAGCAGTGCTTTGATCTGCATTACGCGCCACTGCCCGGCGCGCAGCCCTACACGCTCGGCGTTGGCAACTTATGGCGGATCGCGATTGCGTACCCGGACTGCCCGGTGTTGCCGTGCATCCATCGCGCGCCGCCCTCGCCGCCCGGAGCGCCCGCGCGGTTGCTGTTGATCAGTTGAGCTTCGATCACGCGGCCAGCTGCACCACCCACCGCTCCAATTTCGCGCCGCCATCCATTGTCGGATGCGACCATGTTCCCGCGCACACACCGCCGTTGCGTTGGATGACGGTGCGCGAGGCGAGGTTGTCGGGTTGGGTGGTGATGGTGACTTCGGTCAGGCCGAGGTTGCAGCCGCCCGCGAAGCCCGCGTTCGTCGGGCTTCGAACGACCTGCACGGCTGGGAGCTCGGCCGCCACGCGCTCGGCAACTCCGTCGCTCGCGTGCCCCTCGACTGGGTTGTCGACGAGGACGATCCGCAATCCCTCTGCCGGCCATTCGGAGGCCATCAGGCTGTGGAGACATTCCATGGTCAATGGTCCGCCGCCGTAGTTCACGACCACGACGCCCACGGTGCGGGATGGCTCGGTCACCCCGTGAGCACCGCGACGAGACGGTCGAGCGACTCCCGATAGTGCGGCAGGAGCGGAACGTCGGCCGAGCGAAGCGCGGCATTGTCGAGCACCGAGTTCGCCGGTCGGGGGGCCGGACGGGGGGGATCGAGGTCGGCGCTGGCGATCGGATGCACGCGCTCGGGATCGAGGCCGGCCGAGTCGAGCACGGCACGGGCGAACTCGTACCAGGACACGGCGCCCTGGTTCGTCACATGGAACAAGCCGCCTCGGTGCTCGCCGACGAGACGCCGGACCATGGCGGCCAGATCGGCGGCGAACGTGGGGTGCCCCCGTTGGTCGTCGACGAAGCGAAGTGTCTCGTGCTCCGAGGCAAGGCGAAGGATCGTCTTCACCATGTTGGCGCCGTGCGCTCCACAGACCCAAGAGATGCGAAGGACCAGCGCGTCGGGATCGTCGGCAAGCTCCTGCTCGCCGGCAAGCTTGGAACGCCCGTACACGGACTGAGGGTTCGTCGCGTCCGTCTCGACGTACGGGTCGGCTTTGTTCCCATCGAACACGTAGTCGGTGGAGAACGTACACACGTGTGCACCGACGCTCCGAGCGGCATCGGCGATGTGGCGTGTCCCGAGTGCGTTCACTGCGAACGCGCGATCGGGGTCGGACTCGCACGCGTCGACCGCGGTCCAGGCTGCACCGTGCACCACGGCGTCCGGTCGAAGTGTGGTGATCGCGTCGAGCACCGCGTCGCGGTCGGACACATCGAGCCCCGCGTGGTCCAAGGCTGTGACGTCATGGTCCGCGAACGCCGCAACGAGCTCGTGGCCGACCTGGCCGCCCGCTCCGGTGACGAGGATGCGCACGGGCGCGCCCCTCAGCCCTTCCGCTGCTGCAGCGGCTCCCACCACTCGCGGTGGTCCCGATACCAGGCGACGGTGGCCTCGAGTGCCTCCTGCAGGTCGTGCTGCGGGGCCCACCCGAGGTTCCGAACCTTGGCGATGTCGACCGAGTACCGGCGGTCGTGCCCCAGGCGATCCTCGACGTACTCGATCATCGACTCGTCCATCCCGAGGATCGCGAGCACGGTGTCGGTGAGCTCACGATTCGTGATCTCGTTGCCGCCACCGATGTTGTAGATCTCGCCGACGGCTCCGGAACGCAAGACCAGGTCGACGGCGCGGCAGTTGTCCTCGACGAAGCACCAGTCGCGGATGTTCAGTCCGTCGCCGTACAACGGCACCTTCAGTCCATCGAGCAGGTTCGTGACGAACAGCGGGATGACCTTCTCGGGGAACTGGTACGGCCCGAAGTTGTTCGAGGAGCGGGTGACGATGACGGGCAGGTCGTAGGTGCTCCGATACGAGAGCGCGATGAGGTCCGATCCGGCCTTCGACGCCGAGTAGGGCGATCGGGGCTCGAGTGGGTCGGCCTCGGTGAACGAGCCGGTCTCGATCGACCCGTACACCTCGTCGGTCGAGATGTGGAGGAACCGATCGACCCCAACGCGTCGGGCGACGTCGCACATCACGTTGGTGCCGTCGCAGTTGGTGCGAACGAACTCGTCGGGTGAGGCGATCGATCGGTCGACATGGCTCTCGGCCGCGAAGTGCACGACCGAGTCGTGACCATCCATCGCAGCGATGACGGCGTCACGGTCGGTGATGTCGCCCTCGACGAACGTGCAGCGCGGGTCGTCGTCGAGGTCGCGCAAGTTGGCGAGGTTCCCCGCGTAGGTGAGCGCGTCGTACACGGTCACGGTGTCGTCGGTGTTCGCGAGGACCCAGTGCACGTAGTTCGAGCCGATGAATCCGGCGCCGCCGGTGACGAAGAGGCGCATGGCTCAGGTCCTCTGGGCGTTGGTCGGGCGCAGGCGGGGGTCGAGGTCGGCGCGGCGCGGGTTCGCCTGGTCGCGTTCGGAGAGGATCGGCGTCTCGAGACCCCAGTCGGCCCCGATCGCGGGGTCGTCCCATGCCACGCCGAGCTCGTCGGCCGGGTTGTAGTAGTTGTCGACGAGATAGGTGATCGTCATGTCGGTGAGCGACGCGAAGCCGTGGGCGACACCGGGCGGGATGAACACGCCGCGGTGGTCGTGGGTGCCGTCGGCGCGGCTCCCGAGATCGATCGTGAGCGTTGCGCCGTCGGTGGGCGAGCCCTCGCGGAGATCGTGGAGCACGACGCGCGCCCGACCGAACGGGACGTACCAGTAGTCGGCCTGGTGCAGGTGGTAGTGCAGGCCGACGATGCAACCCGCTTGGCGGTCTGCTCGGTTCCCCTGGAGCATCTCGCGTCCCTGCGGGAACCATTCGCGGCGGTAGGTCTCGACGAAGACCCCGCGCTCGTCGCCGTGGAGGCTCGGGTCGACGACGAAGATCCCGGTGATGGTGTCGGATTCGGTGACATCAGGCATGACCAACTTGTCTACTCCACGGCGCCCGGTCGGTTCGGACCCGACCAGGGAGAACCGAAGTGCCCTATGTCATGATGGCCCTGTGGAGCTCCGCTGGACCGACGGCGTGGCCGATGTCCGGTGCGCCGTCTGCGGCCGTTCCGAGGGCCAGGAGCTGCTCGCCACCACGGTGGTCGCCTGGCAAGCAGACCCGCTCGAGATCGCGCGATGTGGTGACTGTGGGGCGATCGCGCTGAGCGCAGTCCTGCCCCCCAGCGCGTACAGCGATGCGGACTGGGACTGGTACGTGGAGCATGTGGCGGGGATCGAGGCGATTGCCAGGATCCTGGCGAAGGCCGGCGCACCCGCCGGGTCGCGGATGCTCGACGTGGGGTGCGGGTTCGGGTTCGGCGTCGACCTCGGCCAGGAGATCTTCGGTTGGGACGCGATCGGCCTCGAGCCCTCGGTGGCCTCCAGGCTGGGGCGAGACGCGCTGGGCATCGACCTGCGGGCCGAGCTCCTCGACGAGTCGTGGGAGCCCGATCGGCACTTCGACGTCGTCTTCGCCTCGGAGGTGCTCGAGCACGTGCCCGACCCGACGGCCTTCGTCGCGCTCGTCGCCGATCGGCTGACCGAGCGCGGGGTCTTCCTCATGACGACGCCCGACGCCGGCTGCATCAGCCCGGAGACGCCGATGACGTCGCTCTACCCCGCACTGTCGGTGGGCCTCCACGGGTTCTTGCTCACGCGCGACGGTCTCGAGCGGCTTCTCCGTGAGGCGGGACTGGTCGCGCGCGTGTGGGTCGAGGGTGTCACGCTCGGCGCGGTCGCGGCGCGGTCGAGCACGGCGCTCGACGCATCCCGCCCGGACGCCGACGTCACCCTTCGCCAGCTGATCGGCTACTGCGAACGACGCGGGAGTCGGAGCGCATCGGGGAGCGCGATGGCCGTGGGGATGGCGGCCCGTCGGATGAAATTCGCGGTGATCGGCAACGAGTTCGCGTTCGCCGATGCCGCGTACCCGCCGTTGCGGGACGCGCTGCTGGATCGCTTCGGCATCGACCTCGACGACCCGTCGACGACGTTGGCCGCCACCGACCCACGCTCGGTGTTGGTTGTCGCCCATTACTACGTCGGGGTGCTCCACCTCGTGCATCACCGGAACCCCGAGCTCGCCGCGGAGCACTTCGTAGCCGCCGCCGCGGTGGCCAAGGC
>JANOWV010000023.1:0-1928 GCA_031418075.1 Actinomycetes bacterium | reverse complement strand
CGACGACGTGAGCATGGTGTTGAGTGCGTTGGCGTGGATGAGCACGCCGGGAAACGTGTTCGATTTGTCCGTCGGGACCGGGAACGTGTCCTTCAGCGTCGGGTCGGTCGCGCCGACGAATACGATCTTGTCGCGGAGTCGTTCGGGCGAGATCGTGCCGTCGACGACGTCGATCGCCGAGATGACCCGCTTGTGGTCGTCGGGATCGAGGCCGGCGGCCCAGTTGAGCCGCAATGCGTGTCGACCCTCGGTCGGGATGAACCGCCCAGCCACCTGGATCCCGTCGGGCCGGATGAGCAGCGGTCCTCGTTCGCCCACGAAGGCGCGCAGCGCGGCGACGGAGAGTGCGGGAAGGAGGGTGCCGTTGCGGTCGACGACCAGCGGGAGGGACCGGACGACGCCATCGGCGCGATCAGCCTTCACCTCGGTGACGCCCAGGGTCACGCTCGGTTGGTCTGCGAGCAGAGGAATCGGCGCTTCGAAGCTCGTGACCTCGAAGAGGTTCGGGTCCTGCGGGGCAGGGCTGCTCTCGGCGATGGCCGCCAGGACCACGCTGGGGAGTCCGGCGAGTCCGGTGGCCAGCTCGTCGTCGAACTCGCGACTCGGTGAGAAGAGGACGTCCCAGACCGCCACCCGCACGCCCGCGGCGGCGAACTGACGAGCCAGCAGCGCGTGAACGCTGCGTGGGGGGAGTGCGCCGTAGCGGCGAACGAACGCGTCGTCCATGCCCACGACCACGATCTCCGGGCTCGTCTTCGCCGACGGGAACAGGGCGTCGGAGGCTCGGCGCTGGAACCCGGAGAAGACGTTCGCATCCGAGCCGACGACCGCCGCTGCGGTGACCGCGATCGTGATCAGCGCGATCGCGACCAGTCTGCGGACGTACTTCTTCATCCGCGCCGCAACTCCGGGTTCATCAGATGCTGCGGCTCCGTGCTCACGGAGGGGAGGTTAGGCGGACCGCGGGCGAGCGGACCGGAGGGGCTCCTGGCCCGAGAGTCCCCGAGCCGCGCGAATAGCGAGTGCCACGATGGTGAGGGTCGGCCCGTAGCCGGTGCTCGTGGGGAACACCGACGAGTCGGCAACCATCACGTTGTCGACGTCGTGTAGCCGTTGCCACCGATCGCACACGCTCGTGCGCGGGTCATCACCCATGCGTGCGGTCCCCATCACGTGACGCGACTGCGGTGTGGGATCCGGGTTCCGACGCCCCGAACCCTCGACCGGGGGCGATGTCACCCAGAACGTCGTCTCGGCGCCTGCCCCACGCATGACTTCCTCCAGGCGGGGAGCCCAGTGCTCGGCGCAGGCGATTTCGTGGCGGTGGGGCCGGTAGGTCGCCCGTCCCGCCGGGAACCCCCAGACGTCGGTGACGCCGGGGTCCAGATCGATGCGGTTCGTGAACTGTGGGAGGTCCTCGCCCTGCATCGTGAACACTGCCATCCGGTCGCGCATCGGCGAGTCGAGCATGGTGCGGGTGTGGTGCTCGCCCATCGGGCTGTGCACGGCCTCCATGATCGGGTGCGCGGCACCACCGTGCTCGACGATCCCGCCCCGGAAGTACGGGAGGTCGGCGTCGCGAGCGGCTGCCAGCGTGAGGTCGTCGAGGAGCATCGGGTCGTCCATGAGGTGAGTGACGGCTCGGCCGCGGGGTGCGTGCAATCGGAACGGGAAGATGCCGAGGGCCAACGTCTGGAAGTGGTACATGAGGTAGCGACCGACGACGTCGGGGTTGCCCATCCCCGAGCGCAGCAGCAGTCGAGGAGTCTCGAACGCGCCGGCGCCGAGGACCACGTGCTCGGCGGACACCTCGCGCACATCGCCCTGCACGTCGAGATAGCGCACGCCGGTCGCGCGGCGCCCGGTCGGGTCACGCACGATCTCGGTGACGTAGGACTCGGGTCGGATCTCGCAGCGCCCGGTCGCGA
>JANOWV010000022.1:0-4143 GCA_031418075.1 Actinomycetes bacterium | reverse complement strand
CCCCGCTCGCGCCAGAACGCGCCCGCGAAGCGACTCGGGGCGAAGTGGCCCTTGAGGTTGGTGCGGAGGACGTCATCCCACTCCGCCTCGCTCATCGTGAAGCTCATCCGGTCGCGCGAGATGCCCGCGTTGTTGACCAGGATGTGGAGGGCGCCGCGCTCGGCGACGGCAAGCGCCACCCGCGCTTCGGCGGTGGCCCAGTCGGCGACGTCGCCGATGTGCGCGACCGCAGTCCCACCGTGTGCGGTGATCTGGTCTGCGACCTCGGCGGCCGCGTCGGCCGAGCGGTTGTTGACGACGACCGCGGCCCCCGCCGCGGCGAGGGCCAAGGCGTGGGCGCGTCCGAGCCCGCGACCCGCGCCGGTCACGATCGCCACGCGTCCTGCGAGCGGCAAGGTGCTCATCCGGCCCGGGTCAGACGGCCGGATCAGACGGCCGGATCAAACTGGGGGAACGCCGTGGCGGCGGTCGAACGTCTCGCGCACGCGCGTCTGGGCCAGGGCCAGGCGGGCGATCAGCTCGACGCGTAGGTCTTCGGGCTGGATGACGGCGTCGACGACGAGCTCGGACGCGAGGTGGACGAGGTCGACGTCGGCCTCGAACTCGGCTCGACGTGCGGCGACGAACGCGGCGCGCTCGTCGGGATCGTCGATCGCGTGGATCGCGTTGTAGAAGACGGCATTCACCGCCGGCTCGGGACCCATGATCGCGATCTTGGCGCTCGGCAGCGCGAGGCACGCGTCGGGATCGAACGCCGGTCCACACATCGCGTAGAGGCCCGCACCGTATGCCTTGCGCACGATCACCGAGATCTTCGGAACCGTCGCCTCGGTGACGGCGGTGATCATCTTGGCTCCGTGGCGGATGATGCCGTCGCGTTCTACCGCGGTGCCGATCATGAAGCCGGGGACGTCGGCGAGGAAGACGAGTGGGACGTTGAATGCGTCGCAGCACCACACGAACCGTGCCGCCTTGTCCGCCGAGTCGACGAAGAGCACGCCGCCGAGGTGCTTCGGGTTGTTCGCGACGATGCCCACCGTCTTGCCGTCGAGCCTCGCGAACCCACACACGATCTCGCGTGCGAACAGCGGCTTGATCTCGAAGAACGAGCCCTCGTCCACCAGCGCATCGATCACGTGGTGGATGTCGTAGGCGCGCCGCTCCTCCACCGGAACGATCGTTGCGATCTCTGACGGGTCCCGACCCGGGCCGAGGGAGTCGGCCGTGGGTGGTTCGTGCTTCCACGACGTCGGGAGGTACGAGAGCCATCGCTTGGCCGCCGCGATCGCTTCCGCGTCGTCGGCGACGAGGTTGTCGCCGCAGCCGCTGACCGTCGCGTGCATGCGGGCGCCGCCCATCTCCTCGAGGCTCACGTTCTCGCCGATGACCTCCTGGGCCATGCGGGGCGACCCGAGGTACATGGAGGCGTTGCCTTCGACCATGAACACGATGTCGCAGAACGCGGGGATGTACGCACCTCCCGCGGCCGATGGGCCGAAGAGGCAGCACACCTGGGGGACGCGACCAGAGAGGCGGACCTGGTTGGCGAAGATGCGGCCTGCACCCCGACGACCCGGGAAGAGCTCGACCTGATCGGTGATGCGTCCTCCGGCCGAATCGACGAGATAGACGATCGGGACCTGGAGTCGGAGCGCGGTCTCGGTGACCCTGATGATCTTCTCGACGGTGCGGGCGCCCCACGACCCTGCTTTCACCGTGGTGTCGTTGGCCATGACGCAGACGGGTCGGCCATCGACCCTGCCGACGCCCGTGACGACACCATCGGCGGGGAAGTCGTCGGCCAGTGCGTTCGCGAGCAGCCCGTCCTCGACGAACGAGCCCTCGTCGACGAGCAGCGCGATGCGGTCCCGGACGAAGAGCTTGTGGGCGGCCTCGAGCTTCGCCGCGCCCTTGGCGAGGTTCCCCTGGCGCGCCCGGTCGGTGTGGTCGCGGATCGTCTCGTCGGTCACGATGCCGTGGCCTTCGCGACCGCCGCGGTCACGTCGCGCCACCGTTCGAGTGCACCGGCACCGAAGGACCAGCTCCCCGTCGCGTCGTACATGATGATGCGATCGGCGATGTTGCGGTACTTGTCGACCAGCGCGTCGGCGAGGCCGTCCCAGGTCGTCTCGAGGCTGTACACGTCGAGCATCTCGTCGGTGATCGTTGCCCCCATCGCCCGGAGGTCGCCGGCCCGCTGGAGCTCGTGAAGCCGTTCGGAGGTGCCCTCGAACCCGTGCAGGTCGAAGACGCCCGAATAGGTCCGGGTCGAGCCGTAGAACGCGATGCGGAACCTTGCCGACTCGCGTGCGGCGACGCGTTCCTCCTCGGTGTCGCCGACGATCGCCATGACCGGGCAGACCACCTGCACGTCCGATGGGTCGCGACCGGCCTTCGCCGCGCCCTCGCGGAGGTTGGGCAGCGTGACCTCCTCGAGGTAGCGCACCGAGTGGAAGGGATGGCAGTGGATGCCGTCGGCCACCTCGCCGGCCATGCGCACCGACCAGGGACGGACGGCCGACACGTAGATCGGGACGTCGGGGAAGGCAGACGGACCCGGGCTCCACATGTCGGGGAGCAGGTCGAAGGACCAGAAGTCGCCGTGGAAGTCGAGCTTCTCCTCCCGCTGGAAGGCCTTGAAGATCGCGCGGATCGCGAGCACGCACTCCCGGAGGCGGGACCCGGGGTGGTCGTAGGTCGCGGAGTAGCGCCGCTCGATGTGGGCCTTCACCTGCGTTCCGAGCCCGAGGACGAAGCGCCCGCCGGTGACCTCGGCCAGCTCCCAGGCGACCTGCGCGGTGACCATGGGGCTGCGGACGAAGGCGAGCGCGATCGCAGTCCCGACGTCGATGCCCTGGTCGGCGAGCGCCGCGGCGGTACAGCCGGTGAACGCGGTGCGCCCGCTCTCCGTGAACCAGAGCCCGTCGAAGCCGCACCCGGCCACCTCGCGGGTGAGGCCGTCGACGTCGCCGAGCGGCTGTCCCAGTGCGATCGCATCGATCTTCATCGACGCAACGTAGCAACCCGACGCGTCCGGGATCCGCCTACGCTCCGAACGGTAGAGGTGGTGACGAGGAGGAGCGTTCCCGTGGAGTTCGACCCGCTGTCAGAGGACTTCTTCGACGATCCCTATGACACCTATCGGTGGCTGCGCGACGAGGCTCCCGTGTACCACAACGAGCAGTACGGGTTCTGGGCGTTGTCGCGCTTCGCCGATGTGGTCACGGCGCATCGGGACTGGAAGACGTTCAGCAGCGAGCACGGGCTCACCATCGACCAGCTCACCGACCCAGAGAACGCGCTCATGCCCGACATCATCATCGTGATGGACCCGCCGAAGCACGACCGGATGCGCAAGCTCGTGAGCCGCGTGTTCACGCCGCGCGCGATGGCCGCGATGGAACCGATGGTCCGCGGGATCATCGTGTCGCACCTCGAGCGCTTCGACGGCGCCGGCGCGTTCGACGCGGTCGCCGACTTCTCCGGCCCGTTCCCGGTCGAGGTGATCGCCACGATGCTGGGCGTCCCGGCAGCCGATCACCAGCAGATCCGCCATTG
Organism: Actinomycetes bacterium; assembly: GCA_031418075.1. GTDB lineage: Bacteria > Actinomycetota > Acidimicrobiia > IMCC26256 > PALSA-555 > DASUAO01. Next base: position 585 of record JANOWV010000022.1, on the reverse strand, counting down.
GACCGACCTCATGCTGCACCGTGACCCGGGCGACCCGAAGCCGACACAAGAGGGGATGGAGGGGGCGCTGCACCAGGTCGTCTACTTCATGGACCTGATCGCCGACAAGCGCCAGAACATGGGCGACGACATGATCTGCGGGCTCATCGAGGCCGAGGTGGAGGGCGAAGACGGCGCGACCTATCGGCTCGACGACGGTGAGATCGCCGGGTTCGCGACGTTGCTCGCCGCGGCCGGCAGCGAGACGGTCACGAAGCTCGTGGGCAGTGGTGTGGTGCTGTTCGAGCGGAACCCGTCGGAGTGGGCGAAGGTGTGTGCGGACCGCGCGGCGGCCACACCCGCGGTGGAAGAGGTGCTCCGGTACTGGGCGCCGTCGCAGTACCAGGGGCGGTTCACCCATCGGCCCGCCGAGTACCACGGGGTCACGATTCCCGAACACGAGCCCGTGCTGCTCATCACCGGGGCTGCCAACCGGGACGAGCGCGAGTACGACGATCCCGACCGATTCGACATCGATCGCGAGATTGGCCTGAGCGTCGGGCTCGGACACGGGATCCACGCGTGCCTCGGCGCGGCACTGGCGCG
>JANOWV010000021.1:0-16331 GCA_031418075.1 Actinomycetes bacterium | reverse complement strand
CGCGTCGCGGTCCCCGCACTCGACATCGACGAACCGTTCGCCCTCGACGACTTCCACCACTTGCGCCTGGTGCAGGGCCTCGACGACATCGGAATCACCCTCGGCCACGCCGAGGACATCACCACCTACGAGCAGACCCGCTCCGCCTGGCTCCCGGCGGCCTCGCCGGGCAGCTGACCGCAGCTCGCGGACGCTCGATCACTGAGCGCCACGGCATCGTGCTCACGGCGTGGGCTTGACTCCGGCGAGCAGCGCGATCTCGCGCCACTTGTAGTGGCAGTCGACCTGGGCGAAGCCGAGGTCGCGCAGCCAGCCCAGTTGGGTCTCGACGGGCGCGAGCTTGTTGGATGGGTCGTCCTCCTCGATCGTCTGTCCGATCGAATTGAGGAACTCCTGGTGCAGCTCCGGCGTGGGCGACGCGACGTGCTCGAGGTTGCAGAACACGCCACCGGGCACAAGTCGGTCGAGGACCTCGCCGTAGAGCGCGCGCTTCCGGTCGTCGTCGACGTGGTGGATGGCGAACGCCGACACGACCGCGTCGAACGATCCCCAGTCGGCAGGCAGCGTGAGATCGAGATCGTGTTCCACGATCGTGACCGTCGACGAGTCGGCAAAACGCGCGCGGACTCGTTCGAGCATGGCCGGTGAGAAGTCACAGGCGACCGCCTCGACCGATGGCGACTCGTCGACGACTCGACCGACCACTTTGCCGTCGCCGCAGCCCAGGTCGAGCACGCGTCGAGCCGTCGGCGGCACGTGCTCCATCAGGTGGTCGTAGGCGACCTCGCGCCACGGGAACTGGCTCCGCCGGTTCAGGTAGTCCTGCACGTGGTCGCTTTCCGACCACAGGTTCACCGATGCGTCGCTCATGGCCCCACCACCTGCTCCCGGACCTCGGCCCGGTCACGCAGCCGGACGATCTTGTTGACCGCGTTGAGGTACGCGCGGGCGGACGCTTCGACCACGTCGGTCGACACGCCACGCCCCGACGCCTTGTAGCCCTCGGACTCGAGGAACGCGACCACGTCGCCCAACGCATCACGACCCCCGGTCACGGACGAGACCTTGAAGTCGAGCAGTGTGCCCGAGATGCCGGTGGCCTTGGCGATCGCCGTGATCGCGGCATCGATCATGCCGTTGCCCTCGGCGTCGCCCGTCACCTCGCCTTCGCCGTCGCGCAGCACCACGCGTGCCGTCGGCGTCTTCGTCGTGCCGCCGGTGAGCTCGAGGCTCACGAGGTCGTAGCGATGCACGGCACCGGATCCGATCTCCTCCGCGACGATCGCCTCCAGGTCGGCCTCGGTGATCTCCACCTTGCGATCGGCCAGCTCCTTGAACCGCCGGAACGCCTGGTTCAGCGCGTCGCCCTGCACGTGCAGGCCCATCTTCGCCAGGGTGTCCGCGAAGGCGTGCCGACCGGAGTGCTTGCCCATCACGATCTGGGCCGCCTCCTGGCCGACGGTCGACGCGTCGATGATCTCGTAGGTCTCGCGGTCCTCCAGCACGCCGTGCTGGTGGATCCCCGCCTCGTGCGCGAACGCGTTCCGGCCCACGACCGCCTTGTTGTACTGGACCGGGTAACCGGTGAGGCGGGACACCAGGCGTGAGGTGCGCGACAGCTCTTCGGTGCGGACTCCGACCTCGATCGTGTCGAAGTAGTCGCCCCGCGTCTTGATCGCCATGACGATCTCCTCGAGCGCTGCGTTCCCGGCGCGCTCACCGAGACCGTTGATCGCACACTCGATCTGGCGGGCACCGGCGGCGACCCCGGCCAGCGAGTTCGCGACGGCGAGACCCAGGTCGTTGTGGCAATGGGTCGAGACGATGTAGTCGCCGCGCACCTGCTCGATCACGTACGCGATCAGCTTCCCGAACTCCTCGGGCACGCCGAAGCCGACCGTGTCGGGGATGTTCAGCGTGTTGGCGCCCGCATCGACGGCGGCCTGGAGCACGCTGCACATGAAGTCGGGATCGGAACGGCTGCCGTCCTCCGGGGAGTACTCGATGTCGTCGCAGTACGACTTCGCGCGAGCAACACCCGCCACCACCTCGGCGAGCACCTGCTCCTCGGTCATGCGCAGCTTCTTCGCCATGTGGATCGGTGACGTCGCGATGAAGACGTGGATGCGGGGCTTCTCGGCGTGCCGCACCGCCTCCCAGGCCCGGTCGACGTCCTTGAAGCCGGTGCGCGACAGCCCGGCGACCACCGGCCCCCTCACGTGCTTGGCGATCGCCTCGACGGCCTCGAAGTCGCCGTCGCTGGCGATCGGGAACCCGGCCTCGATCACGTCGACGCCCAGGCGTGCGAGCTGCTCGGCGATCTCCAGCTTCTCGCCCACGTCGAGCGAGATGCCGGGCGACTGCTCGCCGTCGCGCAACGTGGTGTCGAAGATGCGTACCTGCTCGCTCATGACTGCTCGCTCTCGAGTGCTGGTCTGGTTGATGGTGCCCGGTCGATCGTGCGCAACGCACGCGGGGTTTCCGGCAACGAAAAACCTCCCCGGCCCGAGGGCACGAGGAGGCATTCGCGAGCACCGGTTGGGTGCCCGCGACTACGTAAGAAGGAGGCTGGTGAAGACGGTGATGCGCGCTGCTTCCGACATGGTCCGATCATCTTGACGGTTCGCACGCGCATTGGCAAGTCGTTTCACGTCTGCTGCGCGAGACTCGTTGCATGGCCAAGCGATCGTTGTTCCGACGCGTCCTCGGTGTCGGCGTGATCGCCGGCGCCGCATACGCGGTGTGGCGTGCGATCGAGGCCAACCGTCCCGAGGGCGACACCGACTGGGAGCCCCAGCCCTTCCCGTTCCCGCCCCAGCCCCGCGCGACTGCACCGGCAACGACCCCGACCACCGCGTCCACTACCGCATCGGTGCCCGCCTCCACACTGGACGCGCCCGCCGCTGCACCGACGTCGGCGCCTGATCCCCGCGTCGACGCGATCGACGGCGCGTGCCCGACCAGCCACCCCGTGAAGGCTGCGAACGGGAGCAAGGTGTTCCACGTGCCCGACGGCCAGATGTACGACCGGACGACCGCGGCCCACTGCTACCGAGACGCCGCGGCCGCCGAGGCCGACGGGCTCCGCCAAGCCAAACGCTGACCTGTCGGCGGCGCGCGCTCCGCTAGTTGGCGCACACGCAGAACTCGTTGCCCTCGGGGTCGGTCATCACGACCCACTGGTGGCCGTACTCGTCGAACGGTTCGACCGGCGCGCGGACCGCGCCCAGCGCCTCGAGACGGGCCACTTCCGCCTCGAGGTCGGCGACCACGAGGTCGAGGTGCAGACGAATCTTGGTCGTCTTCGGCTCGGCGACGCCCTGCAAGAGGACGTGCGGACCCTCCGCGCCGTCCTGCGGCCCCAGGTTGATGTACTGCCCATCGGCACCGGTCTGTCGGTAACCGAGGGCGCCGACCCAGAACCGGGCCTGCCCCACGACGTCGCTACAGTCGAGTACGAGACGAAGCGTCGGCATCGTGTCCCCCATCCGGTGTCGTGCTCAGTCGAGCTCGATCGCCCGCGCGTCGATGATGCCGTCGACGTCCTGCAGTTTCTGCACCGTCTCCGTCGACACCGGGCCGTAGGTCGCGAGCACCATCAGCGCAGCCTCACCCTCGGTGTTGGTGCCGACGTCCATGTCGGCGATGTTCACGCCGCACTCGCCGAGGATCGTGCCGACCGTCCCGATCATCCCCGGCGTGTCGGAGTTGCGGACGACAAGCATGTGGCTCGACGGCGGGACATCTACCGCATGATCCTGGATGCCAACGATGCGCGGACGCGCGTGCTTGCCGAACAGCGTCCCCGCGACGTGGTACGCCTGCTCGCCGGTACGACCCCGCACGGTGACCAGGTTCACGAAGTCGGCCGCGGTGGTCGACACGGTCTCACTCACCACGACCCCGCGCGCCTCGGCGAGCTGCGGCGCGTTCACGAACGACACCGGCTCGTCGACCACCGGCGCGAGCAGACCCTTGAGGATCGCGAGGGTGAGCACGCGACAGTCGTAGTCGGCGATCTCACCTTCGTAGGTGATCTCGACGGTCTCGACGGCACCCCCCGCAAGGCACGTGAACAAGCGCCCGAGGCGCTCGGCGAGCGGGAGGAATGGTGCCACCGTCGCGTTCGCCTCGCTCGCCGCCACGTTGACTGCGTAGGGGACGAACTCACCGCGCAGAGCGAGTACGACCTGCTCGGCGATGGTCTGGCCCGCCTTGTCCTGCGCTTCAGCCGTGGATGCACCGAGATGCGGGGTGACGACGGTGTTCGCGAGTTCGAAGAGCGGCGACTCCGTGGTGGGCTCCTCGACGAACACGTCGAGGGCGGCGCCGGCGATGCGCCCCTCGGTGAGCGCGTCGGCCAACGCGGCCTCGTCGATGATCCCGCCGCGCGCGGTGTTCACGATCCGCAGGGTCGGCTTGGCGTGCGCGAGGAGCGCAGCGTCGATGAGCCCGATCGTCTCCGGGGTCTTCGGCAGGTGGATCGTGAGGAAGTCGGCACTGCGAACGAGCTCGTCGAGGTCGGGGACCAAGCGGACCCCGAGCTGGCGGGCGCGCTCGGCGCTCACGTACGGGTCGTAGGCGCTCAGCTGCATTCCGAACGCGAGCAGGCGCTGCGCGACGAGCACACCGACCCGTCCGAGCCCGACCACCCCGAGCGTCTTGCCGTGCAGCTCGACGCCGGTCCACTTGGACCGGTTCCAGGCACCGGCCTTGAGGTCGCGATCAGCCTGGGGGATGTTGCGGGCCTGCGCGAGCAGCAGCGCCACGGTGTGCTCGGCGGCCGAGAGCACGTTCGACTGCGGCGCGTTCACGACCATGACGCCACGACTCGTCGCCGCATCGACGTCGACGTTGTCGAGACCGATCCCGGCGCGCCCCACGACCGCGAGGTCCGTGCCGGCATCGAGGACGGCCTCGGTCACCTGGGTGGCTGAGCGGATCACCAGCGCCGCCGCGCCACGCACCGCCTCGCGGAGCTCCTCGGGAGTCATCCCCAGCCGCTCGTCGACCTCGAAGCCCGCGGTCCGCAGCGCTTCGAGACCGCTCTCGGCAATGGCCTCGGAGACGACGACGCGCGGGGTCACGTTGCGAGGGTAGCGGCGCGCTCCGGCCGGTCCGCGGTTCGGGCGATCATCCGAGGAGCTCCGCGATGCGGCCGACTCCCTCGACGAGGTCTTCGTCGGACAGCGCGAACGACAGGCGTGCGTAGCCAGGAGCGCCGAACGCCTCGCCGGGGACGATGGCGACCTTCGCCTCGTCGAGGAGCACCTCGCAGAGCTCGAGCGACGAGGTGGGTGTGCGACCGGCGATGGTGCGACCGGCGCGCGTCTCGGCAAGGACCGCCTCGAACGACGGGAAGCAGTAGAAGGCGCCCTGGGGTGCCATGCACGTGACCCCGGGGATGCCGGCGAGCATCTCGTGCATCGTGGAACCACGACGCGTGAAGGCCTCGCGCATCTCCGCGACTGCCGTGAGGTCACCCGACACTGCCGCGAGGGCGGCGCGCTGTGAGACGTTGGCGACGTTGGAGGTCGAGTGCGATTGCAGGTTCGAGGCCGCGACGATGACGTCGGCCGGCCCGACCATCCAGCCCACGCGCCAGCCGGTCATCGCGTAGGTCTTGGCGACACCGTTCACGATCACGCACTGTTTCGCGAGGTCGGGTACCAGGGTCGGCATCGAAGTGAACTCGTGATCGCCGAACGTGAGGTGCTCGTAGATCTCGTCGGTCACGACCCAGATCCCGCGCTCGACCGCCCACTCGCCGATCGCGCGCACCTCGTCGGGTGTGTAGACGCTGCCGGTGGGGTTGCTCGGCGACACGAACATCAGCGCCTTGGTGCGATCGGTGCACGCCGCGTCGAGCTGTTCGATGCTCACGCGAAAGTCGGTGGCCTCGGTGGTCGCGAGCACGACGGGAACCCCGTCGGCGAGCGCGATCGACTCGGGGTAGGTGGTCCAGTACGGCGCGGGCAGCAGCACCTCGTCGCCGGGGTCGAGCAGCGCCTGGAATGTGTTGTACACGGCCTGCTTGCCGCCGTTGGTGACGAGCACCTGCGACGGTTCGCACCCGAACCCGGAGTCACGCTGGGTCTTGTCGGCGAGCGCGGCGCGCAGCGCGGGGAGCCCGGCGGCCGGCGTGTAGTGGTGCGCGGCGGGGTCGGAGCACGCGGCGATCGCCGCGTCGACGATGTGGGAAGGCGTCGGGAAGTCGGGCTCGCCGGCGCCGAAGCCGATCACCGGCTCCCCGGCGGCCTTGAGCGCCTTGGCCTTGGCGTCGACCGCGAGGGTCGCCGACTCGGGGATCGCGCCGACCTTGCGTGAGATCCGAGCGTGCTCCATGGCGATCATCCTCGCGCCTGCACCGCTCGGGCGATGCCCAATTCGGCGCTGCCGCGGGTCAGACGGCGACAGCGTCTTCGGCGGTGGGGACCCAGGCGTGGAGGTCGGCGAGGCGGGGATCGTTCGAGAAGACCTCGACGATCGGCAGCGACAGGCCCAGGCGCCGCTGCACCGTGCGGATCGCGTTCTCCTCGTTCCAGAGCATGAGCGTCACCGCGACACCCTGCTCCCCCGCGCGGGCCGTGCGGCCGGAGCGGTGGATGTAGTTCTTGTGGTCGTCGGTCGGCTCGTAGTGGATCACCACGTCGACGCCGTCGACGTGGATCCCGCGTGCGGCGACATCGGTCGCGACGAGCACGGGAACCTTGCCGGCCATGAAGTCGGCGAGCGAACGCTCGCGTGCGGCCTGGCTGAGGTCACCGTGGATCGGTGCCGCGGTGATCCCCTCTTTGCGCAGCTCACGGACGAGCTTGTCGGCCGTGCGCTTGTAGTTGCAGAACATCAGCACACGGTCGACACCGTTCGCGATCGCGGCGGCGACCTTCACCTTGTCCATGTCGTGGACGAACAGGAAGCGGTGCTCCATCTCCTCGACCGTCGGTTCGTCGGACTCGACCTCGTGGAACGCCGGGTCCTTCATGTACCGGGCGACGAGCTGCTTCACCGCGCCGTCGAGCGTTGCCGAGAAGAGCATCGTCTGGTGCTCGGAGGTGAGCTTGAAGAGGATCTTCTGGACCTGCGGCATGAACCCCATGTCGGCCATACGGTCTGCCTCGTCGAGGACGAGCACTTCGCAGTCCTCGAACGACACCTCGCCGCGCTCCATGAGGTCGATGACCCGACCGGGTGTGCCGACGATCACGTCGACCCCGCCGCGCAACGCGTCGATCTGCGGGTCGAAGCCGACTCCCCCGTAGATCGCGACGGCCGAGCGACCGACCGTCTTGGCCAGGGGTGCGATCACGCCGTGGACCTGGTTGGCGAGCTCGCGAGTCGGGGCGAGCACGAGGGCGCGGGGCTTGCGGGGCTCGGCCTTGCCGATCCGCTCGAGGAGGGGGAGGCCGAAGGCCAGGGTCTTGCCCGAGCCGGTCTTGGCCTTGCCGAGGACGTCGCGTCCGGCGAGGGCGTCGGGGAGGGCGATCGTCTGGATCGCGAAGGGAGCATCGATCCCGTCGGCTTTGAGGGCCGCGACGAGGGGGGCCGAGACGCCGAGCGCCTCGAAGGTGGTGGTCACAGTGTTGCCTGCTTTCATCTCGGAGTGGTCGCCCTCGTCGTCACCCCTCAGCAGAGGGGCCGGGCCTCGATGTGGCGAGGCCGGGCAGTCCGGAGAAAGCGAGGAAGACCTGCGGGGGCCGACGGCACCCGCTGGAGCACCATTGTATCCGACTGTGCTCTGCGCGTGGCCCACCGCGCTCCGCGCGCGGCGGTGCCGCGTGGGCTAGTCGGACTTGGCCTTGCCCTTGGCCTTCTGGGCCTTCTTCCAGGCCCGGACCTCGGCGAGCGCCTCGACCGAGTCGATGTCGGCCACGGAGCGCTTCGTGGTGTCGGAGAAGGGCTTCGCGGCCGCCTCCCAGCCCTTCGGCTGCACGCCCATCTGCTTGGCGAGGAGCGCGAGGAAGATCTTGGACTTCTCCTCACCGAACCCCGGGAGCGCCTTGAGCCGCTCGAGCAGCTCGTCGCCGCTCTTGGCGCCCTTCCAGACCTTCGCGGCATCGCCGTCGTAGTCGTCGACGAGCACCTGGCACAGCGCATGGGCCCGCTTGCCCATCGAGCCCGGGAACCGGTGCAGCGCTGGCTTCTGCTTGAACACGGCCTCCACGTCGTCGGGCGCCATCGCCGCGATGCTCGGCGCGTCGAGCCGTCCGAGGCGCTCCTTGAGCGTGTGCGGACCCTTGAACGCCCACTCCATCGGGACCTGCTGGTCGAGCAGCATCCCCATGAGCAGGGCGAGCGGGTCCTCGACGAGGAGGCGGTCGGCCTCCGGGTCGCCGGTGATGGGGATCGATTTCGTGGCCACGGCGCCGACACTAGATCCCATCGGCCCGGCCCCCCAGTCTGGTCAGGTCGCTTCGGCCTACGATCCTGCGCATGCCGACCCTGCACCACGTGAACCTCTGCGTCCCCGAGACGATCGACGGCGCGCCCGGCACCGAAGCCGAGGCCGCCTGGCTCGTCGGGCTCGGCTACCGCCGGATCGAGGGCGGGCCCGAGATCTCGGCGATGGCGACCGTGCACTGGTTCGAAGGCGACGATGGCAGCCAGGTCCACCTCACCCCGGATCCCGACCACGCGCCGAGTGCCCGAGCCCACACCGCGATCCGCCTCGACGATGCGCTCGACGAAACCATCGCCCGCCTCGAGGGCGCGGGGACCCACACCAACACCATCGAGTTCGACGGTGATCGCCACGTGTTCGCGACGGATCCGGCCGGCAACCTCTGGGAGCTGATCGGCCCTCCGGCGCGATGATGACTTCCTGAGCGCCTTCTCAGGAACGACCACCCGATCGCATGGCCGACGGGCCACAATCGACGTATGCGAGTACTGGTGGTCGAGGACGAGGTGGCACTGGCCGAGGCGATCCGCGACGGCCTCGAAGCGGAGGGGTTCGACGTCGACGCCGTCCACGATGGGCTCGACGGCCTCTGGCGGGCCCGGGAGGGCTCCTACGACGCCATCGTGCTCGACATCCTCCTTCCGGGCATGAACGGCTACAAGGTGTGCCGCACCCTTCGTGAGGAGGAGGTCTGGACGCCGATCCTCATGCTCACCGCCAAGGACGGCGAGTACGACGAGGCCGAAGCGCTCGACACTGGGGCCGACGACTTCCTGTCGAAGCCGTTCTCCTTCGTGGTGCTGCTGGCACGCCTGCGTGCGCTGTTCCGGCGCGGCGCACCACCCCGGCCCGCCGTGCTCGAGCTGGGGCCCCTGCGTCTGGACCCCGCGACGCGTTCGGCCGCACACGGCGACGTCGAGGTCGCGCTCACGGCGCGCGAGTTCTCGCTGCTCGAGTACCTGATGCGCCGCGACGGCCATGTGTCGTCGAAGCCGGAGATCCTCGACCACGTGTGGGGGATGGACTTCGCCGGCGACCCCAACGTCGTCGAGGTGTACGTCGGCTATCTCCGCCGCAAGCTCGACGAGACCTTCGGGACGAAGCTCATCCACACCGTGCGGGGTTCGGGATACCGGCTCTGCGCGGCAGCCGACTGACCGTGCGCTGACGTGCGTCGCCTCGCCACCGTTCGCTTCCGCGTCACCTTCGCCGCCGCCGGACTGTTCGCGATCGCGCTCGCCGGCGCGTCGTTCGCACTCGTGCGCACCACCCACGACAGCCTGACCCGCGGGATCGAGCAGGCCAATCAGGAGCAGCTCGACCAGGCCGTGCAGCAGCTCGAGCAGGGCATCGCCCCCGCCGACGTCCAGGTGTCGAGTCGCCGTGGCGGGACGCCTGCGTTCCGGGTCCAGGGTCCCGGTGGGCGTCGCTCGACCGTGCCGCCACCCGGCACGCCGGTCGCCCGGCCCGGCCCCAACGACCCGCGGGTGCGCGCGCAACGGCGGGTCGAGACCGCCCAGGGCACGATCACGCTGATCGCCGAGAGGTCGATCACCGAGGTCGACAAGACCGTCGACAGCATCACCGACGCGCTGCTCGTGGGCGTTCCGCTGCTCGTGCTGCTCGTCGGGGGGCTCACCTGGTGGTTCGCGGGTCGGGCGCTGCGGCCGGTCGAAGCGATCCGAGCAGAGGCCGCGGCCATCACCGGGTCGACGATCCACCGCCGGGTGCCCGAGCCCACCACCGACGACGAGGTCGGCCGGCTCGCCCGCACCATGAACTCCATGCTCGATCGGCTCGAGGAGACATCGCTGCGCCAACGCCGGTTCGTGTCCGACGCCTCGCACGAGCTGCGGAGCCCGGTCGCGGTCATCCGGACCCAGCTCGAGGTCGCCCTCCGGCGCGGCGACGCCACCGACTGGCCCTCGGTCGCGCACCGGGTCCTCGCCGAGGACCAGCGCCTCGAAGAAGCGGTCGGCGAGCTGCTCGAGCTCGCCCGGAGCGAGGAGGGCGAGGAGCTGCGCACCACCGACGTCGACCTCGACGAGATCGTGCTCGAGGAGGTGGCTCGCCCCCGCCGCATCGCCGTGGATCCGAGCCGCGTCTCGGCCGGGCGGGTGCACGGCAACGCCGCCCAGCTCACGTCCGTCGTGCGCAACCTGCTCGACAACGGATGCCGGCACGCAACGACCCGGGTCGACATCCACGTCGTGGTCGACGGGCCGGAGGTCGTCCTCATCGTCGACGACGACGGGCCCGGCGTCCCCGTGGGCGACCGGGAGCGAGTCTTCGAGCGCTTCACGCGCCTCGACGAAGGGCGGAGTCGCGACGCGGGAGGCGTCGGACTGGGGCTCGCAATGGTTCGGGCGATCGCAGAGCGCCACGGCGGACACGTCACGATCGAGGACGCACCCATCGGCGGTGCCCGCTTCGTCGTGCGTCTGCCCACCGCGACTTGAGGGGGCGGCGACGTGAGGTCGGCGGCGTGAGGTCCGACCGCTAGCGTCAACCCGATGCCCGGCCTCTCGCTCGCATCGTTCAACACCCACTACGGGGTGCGAGCATCACGGCGCGCGCAGCCGCGGATGTTCGACATGCACGCCGCACTCGCCTCGCTCGACGCAGATGTCATCGTCGTGCAGGAGCTGTGGCGTCCGGATCGTCGGCGGGGCGCGGTCGACGAAGCGGCAGAAGCGTTGGGCTACGACATCGTGTACGAGCCGACCAGCGCCGCGACGTTGGGGCCGCATTGGCCGCACCTGATCCCGGACGGCGAGGGTGAGTCGGGCGTCGCCGTGCTGTCGCGCCTTCCCATCCGCCGGATCGGTTCGATCACGCTCGGCCCCACGCCCGGCGACCCGGCGCCGGTCCGCACCGCGCTCGACGTCGAGGTCGAGGTCGGGGCCCAGCGGCTCCGCTTGGTGGGGGTCCACCTCACGTCTCGTCTGCCCCACGGACCCGTGCTCCAGCTGCGTCGTCTCGCCCGGCTGCTCCCGCCGCCGGGGACGCCCACGATCATCGCCGGCGACTGCAACTTCTGGGGCCCGGGGGTGACCGCGCTGCTAGGGAACTGGCAGCGCACCGTACGCGGTCGCACCTGGCCCGCTCGCGCTCCGCACAGTCAGATCGACCATGTTCTGTACCGCCCCGACGAGGGGATCCGGCACCGTGACGGGCGGGTCCTGGCGGACGTCGGATCCGACCACCGGCCGGTTCGGGTCGAGTTGGACCTGGGCTGAGGTCTGCGACACCGCAGTCACACCGAAGAACGCACGAGCCTCGTTGTAGAGGCGAAGGATCGTCGCGGAGTAGGTGCTCGACGACGCCCAGTTGCCGTTGCCCATCTGGTACCAGCTCGTGGCTCTCCCCTTCGGTGTGACCAGGTTGAACCTCGGGTCGACGCAGGGGTTGTGGAGCACCGGCGGCGCGCAGGTGGTCGCCGTCGGGTCGGCGTAGGCCCGGAGGTGCTGGATCTGCGCCCGGGCACCGGTTCGGGCGTCCGGGAAGGCTGCTGGGGCCGGGTTCGTGTCCGTGGCACCGATCCCGGCGAAGTTGTTCTTCCAGGCCGGTACGGTGCCGCTGAAGCGGTACCAGGCGGTCTCGACGATGCCCTGGATGAAGGCGATGTCGCCGCGGACACCCTCCGCGTTGCCCTCTTCGACGAAGAGCTGTGCGAGCGTGGCGACCGGCACGGACGCGGCGTAGGCCCCGCTGGGCTGGGGCTGGCGGCTCTGGAACCACTGCGCGAGCTGGGCGCCGGTGAGTCCGTTGGCGCCCATGATCGAGGCGGTGCTGCTACCCCCGCCGGCCGGCGGCGCGACGTTCCCCGGGGCTGGCGAGGTGCCGGGGCGCATGCAGCCCGCGAGCAGCAGCATCGCAGCAGTGACCACGGAGAGTGCTGCCCGACGGTGACGGAGAGTGTTCATATGCGGTCAGCATCGGCCACGCTCCGCGCGAGGTTGAGGGCCAATTGCTACGCAGAGTGATCTTCTTTGTCCCGTGCGGCCCCGAGCCGGTTGCCGGCTCTCCGCCGCCCCGCTCGGGATCGGCTCGTCAGCGGGTGACGGGGGCCGCCGGCGCCAGGCTCGAGGCGGTCGTCCGTGCCCCGGCCGGGGACGGCACGACGGACGGCACGGTGACCGACGTGGCCTCGCGGGCAACCGACTCGACCGTCGTGGCCGCGTCACCGGTACCCGCGGGCGCGACCATCCGCAAGCGGAGATGCCCCGCGTCGACCAGGGCCTCGAGGCCAGGACCGAGCTCGACATCGCCCGCCGCGCAGTGGCCGTTGGGTCCGGTGCGCACGACCGCGCCGTCGGGCAGCGCCAGCCCCTGCTCCCCTGCGATCGTGGTGCCATCGGGGAGCTGGACCACCGTGTCGACGGCCACCGCGAGGGCAAGCGAACGGTCGTCGACGCCGTGGCCGTAGACCCCGGTGAGGGCGCCGATGAGGACCGCGGCTGCTGCGGCAGCAACCGCGCCGCTCACGACGCCGGGGCGTCGGGCCCGCCGGGGTGCCGACGGGAGCGCGACAAGGCGCCCCGGCGGGTTCGCCGTGGCCAGCCGCCGCTCGAGATCGATCCGGAACCCGCGGTCGGGCCCCTCGCTGTCGCGGCTCCCGGCGAGCTCCAGCAACATGCGCACGTCGCGCCGGGTCGTCCTCGTCCGGGCCGTCCTCGTCCGGGCCATCGGGCCCGTGATCGAGCCGGTGACCAGGCCGGTCTTCGAGCGGGTCGCCCTCATCGGGACGCCTCCGCCGGAGCCAGGAGCACGAGATCCGGGGTCATTCGGGGGCCGACTCGTCGGCACCGGATCGGTCGTAGCTGCGGCGCAGCGCGCCGAGCGCCCGATGGAGCGTGACTGCGAGCACTGCCTTCGAGCACCCCATCGCTTCGGCTGCGTCTTCCGTGCTCATCCCGCCGAGGTACCGGAGCGACAGCACCTGCTGGTACCGGGGCCGAAGCGTCGCCATCGCGGCGAGCAGCTGCTCGACCTCCTGCTCCCGCTCGAGCCCGTCGGTGTCGTCGTGCGTGGCCTGATCGGCCAGCGCGTGGAGCGCCCGCTGACCCCGCCGGGTCTTGGTCCGACCCTCGCGGCGGTAGTGGTCGACGAGCTCGTTGGCGGCGATCCGGTACAGCCAGGGACCGAACCCGGAGCCGGCCGTGTCGAATCGGTCGAGATGCCGGTACGCGCGCTCGAAGGTGGCCGAGGTGACGTCTTCGGCGGCTTCCCGCGTCCAGGTACGTCGGTGGGCGAAGGCGTAGATACGGTCGACGTAGCGCCGATACAGGACCCCGTAGGCACCAGGGTCGCGGCGGGCACGCGCGACGAGGTCGCGCTCCTCGGGCGCGTCGGCTTCCGACTCGCTCACACCGGGCGCGCGCACACCGCGCGAAGCAACCCCGGGCGTCCGGGCGGATCGAACAGGTTCTGCTGGCCCCACAGCTCTCAGTCTGACCCTTCACCACCGCCGGAGCGAACCTTCACGCCACCGGGCATCGCAGGCGGCCTGCGATCGGAGCAACCGGCGAGGCGGGACCGACAGGCAGCCGTCCGTGGGCTGGGGCGGGGTGGACGGCGCCGTCGGCCCCGACCTCGCGGTCATCGAGTAGCCCAAGGGGACTGCTCGCGAACCACTCCCGGACGGTGCCCTTCGGGGCACGGCGGGAGTCGAAGTCGGGCGCACATCCGCTCCAACGCCAGTGCCAGGCCGGCATTTCACCGCCGCCCGATCGGGATACCCTGACGCAGTCGTCAGGTGTCGGAACGGGAGCACGCATGGCCGACAGTCAGTACCCGAGCACGACCACGCCGAAGCTCGGCGACGGCCTCTTCGACGGCGACATGTCGAAGTGCCCGCAGCCGCTCTACAAGATGATGCGGGACCATGCGGCGCTCATCCACGCCGACGACCAGCACGTCATCGTGACCCGCCATACCGACGTCATGGACACGTTGCGGGATGCCGAGACCTTCTCCTCCGACATGGATGCGGTCCCCCTCGGCAACGACCGGCCACTGATCCCGCTCCAGATCGACCCGCCCGACCACCTCAAGTTCCGCAAGATCCTCGATCCGCTCTTCGCGCCCCGCGCGGTGGCGCTCCTCGAGCCCGAGGTCCGACGCCTCACCAACGAGCTCATCGACGCGTTCATCGAGGACGGGTCGGTCGACCTCAGCGAAGCACTCGCCGTCCCACTCCCGTGCACCGTCTTCCTCGCGCTGCTCGGGCTCCCCCAGGAGGACCTCCCCACCTTCCTTCGGATCAAGGATGGAATCATCCGGCCATCGCCCGGGCTCGCCGGCCACGAAGCCGATCTCGTACGCAAGCAGACCGCCCAGGAGATCTACGCGTACTTCGCCCCGGTGATCGCGGCTCGGCGCGCGGAGCCACGCGACGACCTGATCACGCGGTTCGTGGGCGCCGAGGTCGACGGGCATCGGCTCAGCGACGACGACATCGTCGACATCTGCTTCCTCTTCCTCATCGCCGGGCTCGACACCGTCACGGCCACGCTCACGTGCAACGTCGCGTACCTCGCGCAGCACCCGGAGCACCGCCGGGAGCTCGCCGAGGACCCGTCCCTGATCCCGGCCGCCGTCGAAGAGCTGATGCGTTGGGAGTCGCCGGTACCAGGAGTCGCCCGCGTACTGGCGCGCGACACCGAGGTCGCGGGCGCCCAGCTCCGGGCCGGGACGCGCGTCACCGTGCTCATCGGGTCGGCGAACACCGACGAGGGCGAGTTCGACCGGGCCGACACCGTCGACTTCCACCGCGAGGCCAACCGCCACCTCGCGTTCGGCGGAGGCATTCACCGGTGCCTCGGATCCCACCTGGCCCGGCTCGAGCTCCGGGTCGCCATGGAGGAGCTGCAGCGGCGGATCCCCGACTACGAGCTCGCACCGGGCACGACCCTCGAGTACACCGAGGGATTGCGCGCCGTCGAGCACCTACCCCTCGTCTTCACGCCGGGCCGACGCGACCAGAGCCCAGTCATGACGGACCCGGCATGAAGGACCCGAGATGAAGGTCGAGGTCGACCTCGCGGTCTGCGTCGGTCACGGCCGGTGCTACGCGCTCGCCCCCGACGTCTTCGGCCCCGACGACCGCGGCCACTGCGAGATCCTCGTCGCCAACGTCCCGCCCGAGCTCGAGACACAGGCGCGCACCGGCGAGGCCAACTGCCCGGAGCGGGCGATCACCGTCTCGCCCTGAGCGACGCGGGCACACCCTGCGGACGCGGCGTTCCTGGCTACAGGTTCTCCTCGGGGTCGACGGGACCAACCGTGAGGTTCGCGGTCGCCTCCTCGGTGTCCAGATGCTGCAGGAGTCCGGTGCGCGCGATCCACGCGAAGAAGATCAGCAAGAGGATCCCGTCGACGATCAGGACGGAGCGGATCCCGAACGTGTCGGCGGCGACTCCCTGGAGCACGACCCCGAGCGGGTAGAAGATCCCGAACGTCGTGAGCCAGATCGCGATGACCCGGCCCCGCATGGCGTCCGACGACAGGAGCTGGATGCAGCTGTTGTTCGTCGCGATGAGGATCAAGAAGCCTGCGCCGACGCCGGCCATCATGACCACGCCCACGAGCAGGTCGGGCGCAAGGCCGAGCGCGACGACGAAGCAGGCGTAGCCCACGAAGCCAATTCGCAGGATCGAGCTCGGGCACCGGCGCCCGTCGAGACGGCCGGTCACGACGGCACCGACGATGGCGCCGACCCCAAGGGCACCCGCGAGCAGCCCGTATTCGAGGGCCGACGCATCGAACATCTCGAGGGCGACGACCGGGATGAGGGGCACGACCGGCTGACCGACGAACGCGGTGAACCCATTGATCCCGATCGTCGTGCGCAGCCCCGGCTCTCGCCGCACGTAGGCCAGACCATCGAGGAAGTCGCGCACGTAACCGCCGCGTGACGGCGACGCGG
>JANOWV010000020.1:0-5337 GCA_031418075.1 Actinomycetes bacterium | reverse complement strand
CGACGTGGTCATCACCGCCGGATCGGAGGCGCCACTCACGGCGTGGATCATGAGTGGATTCGCAGCGGCGCGCGCCCTGTCCGAGCGGCGCGACGACCCGAGCGGCGCATCGCGACCGTTCGACGCCAACCGTGACGGTTTCGTGATCGCCGAGGGAGCAGCCGCGCTCGTCCTCGAGCGTCTCTCCGACGCGCGGGCACGCGGCGCGCGCATCCACGCCGAGCTGCTCGGCTACGGCCGCAACACCGACGCACATCACCTCGTGGCACCGCCGCCCGACGGGGCCGGCGCCCGTGACTGCATGCAGCTCGCGTTGGAGGATGCCGGCATCACCGCCGCCGACATCGCCCATGTCAATGCGCATGGCACGTCGACGGAGCAGAACGATGTCGCGGAGGCCGCGGCGCTCCGTGCTGTGTTCGGAGACGACGTTCCCCCCGTGACATCCGCGAAGGGAGCGATCGGTCATGCCGTCGGCGCGGCCGGCGCGATCGAAGCGGTCGTCTCGGTCCTCACCCTCGCGCACGCCACGATCCCGCCCACGGCGAACTTCACGACCCCGGATCCCGCGATCGAGCTCGACATCGTCTCCGAGGCGCGGAAGCTCCCGCCCGGCGCGATCGTCTCGAACTCGTTCGCGTTCGGCGGTCACAACGCGACGCTGGTGTTCGGCCGGGTCTGAACAGTTCCCACCGGGAACGCTGCTAGCCCCCCGAGAGCGCCTGCATGATCACGACCTCGTCGGACTCGGAGATCGGGACCGCGAGGTCGTCGGCGGTCTCTCCGTTGAGGAACACCCGCATGTGCCGCCGCACCCGACCCTGCTCGTCCACCATCCGAAATCGGATCCCGGGATAGCGCCGATCGAGGTCGTGGAGCAGCTCGCCGAGAGTCGCCCCGTCCGCCTCCACCGTGGCGCGCTGATCGGTGTAGGAGCGCAGCGGCGTTGGGATGCGCACGATCATCCGGCGCGCACGATCATCTGGCGTCGCCGATCAGGTGGCGGGCTGGCCGTACTCGACCGTGTAGATCTCAGGGAGGTGCTCGACGATCGGTGCCCAGGTCGCGCCCTCGTCGGCGCTCGCCCACACCGAGCCACTGGTCGTCCCGAAGTACACGCCGACTGGATCACCCACGTCGACCGTCATGGCCTGGCGTTTGACCGTGAACCAACCGTCAGCCGGCATTCCGGTGTCGAGGCGCGTCCATGAGTCGCCCGCGTCGCGAGTGACGTACGCGGCCGGCTTGCCGTCGGGGCTCGTGCGAGGCCACACATCGGTGCCGTCCATCGGAAACACCCACGCGGTGTCGGGGTCGCGTGGGTGCAGCTCGATCGGGAACCCGATGTCACCCACGTCGCGTGGCATGTTGTCGCCGATGCGCTGCCAGCGCGCGTCGGCGCGTTCCATCCGGTAGATGCCACAGTGGTTCTGCTGGTAGAGCCGATCGGGTGCGAGCGGGTGGAGCCGAACGCAGTGCGGGTCGTGACCGAACTCTGGATCGGGGACGGGTGCGAAGAGCGCGAGGCAGCCCTGGTTGAGCGGCGCCCAGTCGCTGCCGCCGTCGGTGCTCTCGAAGACCCCGCCGGCCGAGAGCCCCAGATAGAGGTGCGAAGCATCGCGTGGGTCGACGATCACCGAGTGCAGCATCGACCCGTCCGGCGTGTTCTCTTGGGGCCACTCGGCCCAGGTCTCCCACATGGGGTGGTCGTTCCACCCTGCGACCGGTTCCCAGGTGTCGCCACCGTCGTCGGTGCGGAACAATCCCTGCGGGGAGCCACCCGCGTACCAAGTGCCGGGCTCGTCGGCGTGCCCGGGCGTGAGCCAGAACACCGCGTTGAGGCTGCGGTCGAGTGGGTCGCCGGAGACGAACGCGGGCGGTCGGCTCGCCTCGGTCCAGGTCCCGCCGAGGTCCGGGGAACGGAAGACCGTCGGCCCGAGATGTCCGGTGCGCATCGCCATCAGCAGGGTGCGCCCGTCGCGCGGGTCGAGCACTGCATGCTGGACGATGTGGCCGAGGAAGTGCGGCCCGTCGCTCGACCAAGATCGGCGATCGTCCGACGAGAGGATCCAGAGGCCCTTGCGGGTCCCGACGAGGAGGATGTCCGACATTTCGCGGATGCTAGCCAATAGCACCTTGTGCCGAGCACCTTGGCATCGATCCGCAGGGCACTCCGCACCGTCTCGGGCTTTGCCCCAGATGCGTCAGAGCTCAGTTCGCCTTGATGAGCCGAGCGCAGAGCATCTTCGACAAGTTCAGGAGCAGCTTCGCCGCGATCTCGGCATCCTCGACGATCATCTTTCGGAGCGTGCCTTCGCTGAGGCTCAGGACACGCGCGCCGTCGGTGGCGGCGTAGACGTCGAGCGCACGCGGGCGCTCGAGCAGGAACGCCATCTCTCCGAAGACGTCGCCCGGAGTGAGCACCGCCACCACCCGGTCGTCGTCGCGGACCTCGAGGGTGCCGTGGAGCACGACGAACATGTTGCGCGCCGCACCGCCCTTCTTCAGCACGTGGTCCCCGGCATCGCACTCGATGATGTTGCTCCGCTTCAGGCAGCGCTCTTCCTCGTCGTCGCTGAAGCCCGAGAACGCCGAGATGGCCTCCGACTCCAGCCGTTCCAGCGCGCGGTTGACCTCGATCCGGTACTCACCCGTCGCGAGCAGCAGGGGGCTCATCACCGCGCCGTCACCGGCGAGGATCGCGTCCACGGTCGGCGGGAGCACGAGGGATTCGAGGCTCGTCGTAGCGCCGACTCCGACCAGCGCGTCGAGGCCTTGGGGGAACTGCACGAGCGGGATCAAGTAGCCCGCCTCGGTGCTGTTGATGTTCTTCTTCGCGTACGTGCGTTGGCCCATCCCGAGGTAGAGCGGCAGGAGATGCGGCTCACACGCGCCGAACATGATCCTGAGGTCGGGGTTTCCCATGAGCTCGGCGCCGCGCACGATGAGGTCCTCGACGAGCCCCGAGCCCCGCAGCTTGGATGCGACCATGAGCCGCTCCCCGACCGCCATCATCTCGGCAGGGATCTCATCGAGGAAGGATGCCAGGCTGTACTGGCGGACCTGGCGCTCGGAGAGGTGCGGTCCCCAGGTGAGCCGTCCGGTGGCGACCACGTCGTCGCCGTCCCGCGCGTACGAGATCCAGCTGTGGTCGTCCTCAGGCTCGACGAGCCAGCGGTGCTCATGGTCGGCGGTGTCCTGGTACCGACCCATCTCCTCGACGTAGACGGTGTACCGGAACGCGAAGACTGCCGCGCGTTCCTCGGTCGTCTCCGCCAACCCGAACGTGTATGCCA
This sequence comes from Actinomycetes bacterium, assembly GCA_031418075.1. GTDB lineage: Bacteria > Actinomycetota > Acidimicrobiia > IMCC26256 > PALSA-555 > DASUAO01. The sequence goes on along the minus strand of JANOWV010000020.1, from coordinate 2,041 downwards.
CGGGAGGATCATGCTCCCCCGACCGGTGGGATGCCACCGCGTGCGAAGGCCCGATCGTGCGAGAGTGCAGCGATGAGCTCCATCGTGCCCGCCGGTCCACCCCTCGAACCTGCCGAACTCGCCATCGGCCATCGCAGCGCAGAGATCATCGACCCCAGTCGGTCCGACCGAACGCTCGGCCTCGACTGCTGGTATCCGGCCACGGACGATCACGGCCCCCGCACGGTGTACGAGCTGCTCCCGGGGATCGGGGTCACCGCTGCCGCCGGCGAGGGTGTGCCAGCCGCACCTGGCCATCACCCCCTGCTCGTCTGGTCCCATGGTCGGTCGGGGACCCGCACCACGTACGTGATGCTCTGCGAAGGACTCGCGGCACGCGGCTACATCGTCGCGGCACCGGACCACCCGGGCGACACCCTGCACGACTGGCTCGCGGGCGCAGCCGTCGACGATGCGACGAACGAGCTGCAACGCGTCGCCGACATCCAGCTCGTGCTCGATCGACTGCTCGACGATCCCACCGGTGACCTCGCCGCCCTTCCCGCCATCGACGCCACAGGCGTCGCGGTCGCCGGACACTCGTACGGCGCCTTCACCGCGTTCGCGCTGGCCGCGTCCGAGGCCGATCGTCCACGCATCCGAGGGGCCGCTGGCCTGGAGTCACTCACTCGGACGATCCCGACCGATGATCTCCGGCGGATCCCGGTACCACTCCTCATGGTCGTCGGTGCAGTCGACGAGGTCACGCCCCCAGCTTCCGATGCCGACCCCGCGTTCGCAGCGCTCACCGGACACGCGGTCCGTCGCGTCGATGTCGAACGGGCCGGTCACCAGGGCTGCAGCGATGTGGGGCTCTACCTCGAGCTGATCGACCGGGTCGAGGGAGTTCCCGATCTGGTCCCCGACCTCGTCCGGGATTTCGTCGAGGGCATGGCCGCCCAGGTCACCGGAACGATCGGTGACCCATGGCGCCCGACGGTCAGCCTGCACCTGCGCATCCTCGGCGCCTGGCTCGACGAGGTGAACCACCGCGACTCGGCCGGCGCACGTGCGGAGCTCGACGCGATCGCGACCGAACCGGGCGTGGTCGTACGCGAGGCCTCCCCCGGCCCCGAGGTGGTAGAACGCTCGGATGCCTGACGCACTGGTCGACGTCCAGAACCATGTCATGACGGTCACGATGAACCGTCCCGAGCGACTCAACGCGATGACGCTGCACATGTTCGCCCGCATGGCAGACGCGTGGCAGCAGGCATCCGACGACGACGACGTGCGAGTGATCATCCTCACCGGAGCAGAGGGGAACTTCAGCTCGGGCATGGACCTGCGCGCGCTCGCGGGCGACGTCGCCAAGACCGATGACCTCGACGTCGACGCCCGAATGAAGGACGAGGGTCCCGACTTCATCTACAAGGGACTGCTCAAGACCTACCGACCGAGCAAGCCGATCATCGCCGCCGTCGAGGGCAACGCCATCGCCGGTGGCACCGAGATCCTCCAAGGCACCGACATCCGCGTCGCCGCCGAGTCGGCAACATTCGGCGTGAGCGAGGCCCGGTGGTCGCTGTACCCCATGGGTGGCTCGGCCGTCCGCCTCGCCCGCCAGATCCCTTACACGGTGGCCGCCGACATCCTCCTCACCGGCAAGCACGTCAGCGCGGCCGAGGCAAAGGAGATCGGCCTCATCGGCCACGTCGTCGCCGACGGCGGAGCGCTCGCACATGCGCACGAGATCGCGGCGGTCATCGCGGCCAACGGCCCGCTCGCCGTCGAGGCCATTGTGCGGACGCTCCACGAAACCGACGGCATGACCGAGGCGGAAGCGTTGGCCCACGAGTTCGACTACGGCTGGGCGGTGTTCTCCTCGGAGGATGCGAAGGAGGGCCCCCGCGCCTTCGCCGAGAAGCGCCCGGCCAACTTCCAACGCAAGTAGCGATTGGTTCCGTGCCCGGTTCGGGCGGCCGGACCGTACACTTGTTCCAGCAGTTCACATCGGACTGCGTCGCCACGGCTTCTGTAAGTGCGAACCCCACTGTGTGGG
>JANOWV010000019.1:0-3632 GCA_031418075.1 Actinomycetes bacterium | reverse complement strand
CCGCGCCGCGGCGTTCGACCGCCACCGCGCCCGCCGCCCCATGATCACCCCACGTCCCGAGGGCGTCGGTCAGCTCCCGCGCCTCGGTGGCATCGTCGGTCCGAATCGCGGCTCGGATGCAGGGGACGTCGCCGCGCGAGTACCCGGTGTAGGTGTCGCCCTTCCACCCGGTCACGGCACCGAGCGCGACTCGGGCATCGAGGCGGGCCGCAAGCATGAAGTAGAGCTGGACGACGCCGATCTCGTCGACACCGCCGCGTCGCCCCTCCCCCGTCGCGAGCGTCGGTTTCGCGGGTGGGGCCGGGCGCTCGTCGCGTCGGAACGCGACCGGATCGACGACCTGTTCGTCGGAGGGTGGCGGATCCCGGAACTCGCGATCGACCGCGCGGGACCCACCCGAGAGACGGAGGTAGTCGGCGAATGCGTACCCGAGGCTGTACGGGGTCGACAACAGGAGATCGATCGCCGGCGCCGGAGCGGACGCCGCATCGGGCGCCGCGCCCGACTCCGAGCTGACGTCGTACTGCGCGTAGTACTCGTCCTGCTGGCGCGCGGGGAGGGTCGCGATGTAGGCCTCTTCGACCCACGTGGCATCGCCTTCGATCAGCGCGTCGTCGGCGAAGTCAGCACCCGACGACTTCGCGCGGCGTTGCATCTTCTGGAAGTCGAAGGTCTGGTCCTGGAGCGCATGGGTGAGCTCGTGGACGACCGTGGCGCGCACGATGACGTCGTCGAGCTTCTGGCCCCTGATCTTCATCTCTTTGGTCTCGTTGTCGTAGAAGCCCGATACACCGGCCGCGTCGAGTGCTTCCACGGCCGCCGACAGGTCGACGTCCGGCCCGACGAGACCGAGCGCGTAGAGGTCGCCGGCGTAGAGCCGGTCGTGTTTCGTGTCGTCGGCGGTCTGGTCGACCGCCAACGCATCGATGAACGCCGCGTCGTCGAGGAACTCGACGGGGATCGGGTGATCGAAGTCGAGCTTGCGTTCACGTTCGACGAAGCGCACCAGGCTGCGGACTCTCGGATCCCACGTCGCCGGTGCCTTGCGAGCGACCGGCGCAGCGCTCGCCGCCGTCCCGGCTGCGCCGCCGATGACCGCCAGCAACACGGCGACAACCCTCACCTGCCGCGACGGGCGGCATCGCTTTCTCACGGGCCCTGTGTCGCGAGCACCTCGCGGACCTGCTCGACATCACGGTGCATCTGGGCGACCAGGTCGTCGATGGATTCGAAGCGCACTTCGGCGCGGATCCGCTCGACGAAGCGAACCTTCGCTGCCTGCCCGTACAGGTCGCCTTCGAAGTCTCCCCCGTCGGCCCCGAGGACGTACGCCTCGAGCAGCGAGACCGACGCGTCCTCATAGAACGTCGGCCGTCGGCCGAGTGAGATCGCACAGGGACGCACCTGCTCGTCGTCGCCGACGAACCACCCGGCGTAGATACCGTCGGCCGGGAGGCAGACCCGACTCGGTACCGAGAGGTTGGCGGTCGGGAACCCGAGCTCGCGACCTCGCTTGTCGCCTTCCTCCACGGTGCCCCGCACCTCGTAGAGGCGCGGCGGCTTGCCGAGTAGCTGCGCTGCACCGGCGACATCGCCCATCGCGAGTAAGTCGCGGATGTGCGTGGAGGAGTACGGCAGTCCCGTCGCATCGCCCTCGATCGGGACGAGTCCGAGGCCGAGCACCTCGAAGCCGAGCTCCGCGCCCATCTGCTCCAGCAGCTTCACGTTCCCGTGGCGACGGTGACCAAAGTGGAAGTCGGCGCCAACCACGACGAGTCGGGCACCAAGACCCTCGACGAGGACGTGGTGCACGAACTCCTCTGCGGCCTCCTGGCTGCGCGCCTCGTCGAACGTCAGGACGCAGGTCGTGTCGACGAACCCGGTCGCCGCGAGCAGCTCGAGCTTCTGCTCGAGCGTGGTGAGCTGCTTCGGTGCCGACTCGGGCCGAACGATCTCGGCCGGGTGGCGATCGAACGTCAGGCAGACGGAGTCATGCCCACGTGCCGTCGCCAGGTCCGAGACGAGGCGCAAGACCGCTTCATGGCCGAGATGCACACCATCGTAGGCGCCGATCGTCACCACGGACCCCCGGGCCGACGGCGCATAGCCGACGAGATCCGTGACGACCCGCATCTCGCTCATCTGGCTGCCCTCATCTGGCTGCCCTCATTCGGCGTCTGCCACGACGACAACCGACGGTTTGAACCCGGATTCCGTGCGCTCGTACACCGCGAGGAGCTCGCCTGCGGGCGACGCGAGCGCGTACGGCCCCTCCCCCGTCGTCGGGAGCGCCGACCCGGCGAACGTCGAGCCGTGGCTCACGGCGCGTGCGCACGCCGCGTCGACGTCGACCCGCTCGAGGGCGCGCATGGCATCGAGCGGCGCCACGAGCACAGCCACCGGATTCGCGCCGATCGCGTCGAGGTCGTGGGCCTCGTCGAGCCCGAACGAGCCGACCGCACAGCGTCGCAGCGACTCGAGATGGGCGCAGCCGCCGAGCGCCGCCCCCAGGTCAGCCGCGAGGGTTCGGATGTAGGTGCCCGAAGTGCACTCGACGAGAACCTCGGCTGCCGGGTAGGACCCGTCCTCGAATCCCTCGACGTCGAGCCGCGCGATGTGCACCGCACGCGGCGGCCGGTCCACTTCCTCGCCGCGGCGGGCGAGCTCGTGAAGACGTTTGCCGTCGATCTTGATCGCCGACACCATCGGCGGGATCTGCTCGATGTCGCCCAGGAATCGCTGCGATGCGGCGAACACATCTTCACGGGTCAACGTCATCGGTGCGCGCTCGAGCACGTCGCCGGCCGCGTCGAGGGTGGAGGTTGCGACACCGAAGCGAACGGTGCCCCGATAGACCTTGGTCGTCTCCTGGAGGTAGCGCAGCAGACGAGTGACCCGTCCGAGCCCGACCAGCAAGACGCCCGTGGCGTCGGGATCGAGGGTCCCCGCATGGCCGACCTTGCGCTGCCCGTAGATCTTGCGAAGCCGCGCCACGACGTCATGCGACGTACACCCGGCTGGCTTGTCGACGACGACGAGTCCGTCGTGCACGGAACGTTGCCGTCGCTAGATCGCGGCGCGGATGCGCGCGATCACGGTATCGAGGTCGAGGCTGGACGAGAACCCGGCCGCGAACCGGTGACCGCCGCCTCCGTGCGCTTCGGCGATCCGACGTACGTCGACGTCGCCGAGGGAGCGGAGGCTCACGCGAATCGTGCCGTCGGCTTCCTCCTTGAGCACGCAGGTGACCTCTGCTTCCGTCGCCCGCCGCAGGACGTCGATCAGTCCCTCGACCTCGTCGATCCGCACACCGTGGCGCGTGAGGAGGTCCTGGGTGATTGCGGTGTAGATGAAACGCTGCTCGCGGATGAGGTGCGCCGACTGGAGTGCCTCGCCGAGCATCTGCAGGTAGGCGAAGCTGTGCTCCTCGAACAGCGACCGCGAGAGGTCGGCGATCGGGATGTCGTACTCGCTGAGCCGACGCGCCGTGTCGAACACCTCGGGCGTCGTGGTGGTGTACTGGAACCGGCCGGTGTCGCAGACGAGCGCCGCGTACAGGCAGATCGCGGAATCGCGGTCGAGTGGAAGCCCGAGTGCATCGATGAGCTCGAGCGCGACGGTGCCGCTGGCGG
>JANOWV010000018.1:0-1525 GCA_031418075.1 Actinomycetes bacterium | reverse complement strand
CCAGGGATCCGCGCCCAGGTCACCGACCCGAGAACGCGCCCCGACATCGCGATCTGGTTCGCCTTCGACTGGTACTTCGATGCCGCTACTTGCAACCGGAACTGGCTCGACCAGGTGAACGAGGCGATCCGCATCTGGACCGAGGCCGGCACTCGGATCTACCTCGTTCCAATCGTTCCCAATGTCGTGCCGTCTCGAGATCCCGCCATCTACGAAGTGAAGAGCAACGGCTTCCAGATCGACGCGCCGGCGCAGCTCCCCGACTTCCTTGCGCTCGCCGCCAAGGACCCGGCCCACATCGCCGTCGTCGACGCGGGCGTGTTCCTCCGCGACGCGAACGGCGTCTACCAGTGGCGGATGCCGTGCCTCCCTGGCGGTGAGCCTGGATGCGCCAACGACAGGACGATCGGGGTGCGGTGGACCGACGGGTTCCACTTCTGCACCGATCCCGCGTGGGACGGCAAGCACTGCGGCGGCATCTACGGAGGTGGTGAGCGACGGGTCGCCGCGGCGATCGCCGCTCGACTCCCACTCTAGGCGTTCGGGTTGCTCGCGATGACCAGGAACTGCTTCCCGAGGATCCGCCACGCGGGCGGGAACCGCAGGTACGCCCGCACCAGCCATGGCACCGCCGGCAGTCGACTCCGGAACGAGTACGGGATGAATCGCGGGACCACGCGCTCGATCTCGAAACCCGCGCTGTAGAGGTGCTCGGCCACGGCGACGTGCGTGAGCGCGAGGGTGTGGTCGGCGCAGTCGAAGTACTCGGCTGCGCAGTACCGGAAGTTGGGGCCGAGGACGGCGATGCGTCCACCGGGGACCAAGAACCCGCGCATGCGCGCCAAGAAGCGGGCGACATCATCCTGCGTGGACAGATGCTCCAAGAGGTTCGAGACGAACACGCCGTCGAAGTAGCTCTCGGGAAGCTCGACGTGACGGGCATCCCCGATGACGACCTTGACGTCGGGGTCGCGCACGGTCTCGTCGTACTCCACGCTGTCGACGACCCAACGTTCGTCCGCCTCGATCGCGTTGACGAACTCGCCGCGTCCTGCCGCGGGGTCGAGCACGCGGCGGGGCGACCCGAGCAGCCGGGCGATCGTGGGGGCGATCTCGTCCCAGACCGCCTGCCGCGCCGCCTGGTCGATGCCCCGGAAACGGTAGGTATAGAGGCGCTGATAGTCGATTCCCGGAGACTCGTCGGGCAGATCGGTCGGGCCCATCCCGGGTGATGCTACGGCAGCGGCGGTCGACCAGCGTCGGGCGCGGGGTTGGCCCTACGCTTGCTGGCTATGACCTGCGTCGCCTTCCGCCGTTCGACGCGTCCCCGATGAGCGACGCACGCTTCCCCGTCGACGTCGCGGTCGTCGGAGGATGCGGCCACGTCGGCCTCCCGTTCGCACTCGTGCTCGCGGACCGCGGCCTCGATGTGACGCTCTTCGACGTCGACGACGCGGCAGTTGGCACGGTCAACAGCGGAGCACTTCCCTTCGACGAGCCGGGGGCCGCTCCGGTGCTCGCACGA
>JANOWV010000017.1:0-1600 GCA_031418075.1 Actinomycetes bacterium | reverse complement strand
GCCGCCGTCGTCGGGAAGCCCGGCCCGTTTGCCGTGGGGGCGGAGCTGGAGGTCGACCGATCGGCGCGGCCGCGGGGTGTCTCCGGGGCCGCCGACGCGCGCTCGTTGTTCGTCTCGGCCGACTTCGGGATGGCCGAGCCGGGGGTACCCGAACGGGAGGTGGACGCGTCGGGGGCGAGCGCGTCGAGCCGTCCCGACCGCACGATGGCGGGGACGGCAGCAGTGTGCTCGGGCGCGTCGGTCGGCACGTCGAGCGGTGACGGCTCACTCCGGCCGGTGCGCACCGGCGGTGGCACTTCGTCCCCCTGGCCTCCTGTCTGCTCGTCGGGGACGGGAGCGGGGTCGAGCTCGACCGGAGCGACGGTGGCTTGGTCGGCAGCGAGGTCGGGCGTGGGCTGGGCCGACGCGGGTGGGGCGAGCGCGAGGGTGCCGACGGCGAGCTCGGCGGCGAGGGTGGTGACGAGGACGAGGGGGCGTCGCATGCGGGTGCTCCTGTGAGGTCGAACGATAGGGGGAGGTGGCGCGCCGGGTACGGTGCCTGCCCGATGACCCGCCTCCTTCTCGTGCGTCACGCGCGACCCACCGAGAACTGGGACGCGGCCCCTGACGCTGGACTCGATCCCGTCGGACGGGAGCAGGCCGGTGCCCTCGTCGGTTCGCTCGGCGGCGAGTCGCCGCTGCCGGTGCTCACCTCGCCTTTGCGGCGAGCCCGCGAGACCGCAGCGCCCCTCGCCGCGCACTGGGGCACCGAGGCGCAGGTGGTCCCTGCGGTCGGGGAGATCACGGCGCCGCACGTGGATCCGGCCGCGCGGGTCGGGTGGCTGCGCGATGTCCTCGGCGGTACGTGGACCGAGGTTGACGACCGGCTGGCCTCGTGGCGTTCCGCGTTCCTCGACGCGCTGGGTGCGATCGACCACGACAGCGTGGTGTTCTCCCACTTCGTCGCGATCAACACCGCGGTCGGTGCGGCAACTGGCGACGATCGCGTGATGTGCTTCGCGCCCGCGCACGCATCGGTCACCGAGATCACCGTCGAGGATGGCGCGCTGCGGCTCGTGACACGCGGCGCCGAGTCCGAAGTGCCGATGCCCCGCGCCGGAGGTGCCGGGTGACCGAGCCGACGCCTCCGGATCAGAGTGCACCTGATCAGAGTGCACCGGATCAGAATGAGATGGAGGAGTACCTCCGTACGACCTTCTTCGAGATGCCGTTGCACAAGCTGCTCGGGCTGCGCTTCGTGGAGCCCGACGAGGGGCGACTGGTGGTCGAGATGCCCGTGCGCCAGGAGGCCTTCAACGGTTCCGGCAACCTGCACGGGGGCGCCATCGCCACGCTCGTCGATGTCGCCGCCGGCTCGTGCGCGGCTCGGGCCTCGGGCTTCGACGCCGCGACCCAGAGCCTCGTCACCGCCGACCTGCATGTGCGCTATCTCGGCCGACCCAAGGGTGACGTGGTGCGGGCGGAAGCCCAGCTGGTCCGGGCCGGGCGGATGCTGATCGTCGTGGAGGTCCGGGTCCTCGACCCCGACGACAACGTGATCGCCGTCGCCGACTTCTCATCGATGGTCGTGCCTCGCCGAGAGCCGCTCCACGAGGGCACC
>JANOWV010000016.1:0-4304 GCA_031418075.1 Actinomycetes bacterium | reverse complement strand
CTCACCTGCGTGTCGCAGCCGCGCAGCTGAACCTCACGGTCGGCGATCTCGAGGGCAACGTGGCCCGCATGGTCGATGCCTACGAGCGTGCGGAATCTGCAGGCGCCGACCTCGTTGCATTCCCCGAGCTCGCGGTCACGGGTTACCCACCCGAAGACCTTCTTCTTCGCCGGGCGTTCGTCGAGCAGTCGCGCGACGCCCTCGTGAAGCTCGCGGCTCGCACGGGCCGCGTAGCGGCGATCGTCGGGTTCCCCGAGCTCGACGGTGTTCGCTACAACGCGGCGGCGGTGTGCGCGCACGGGCAGGTGCTCGGGATCTACCGCAAGCACCTGCTGCCGAACTACGCCGTGTTCGACGAAGAGCGGTACTTCGAGCCGTGGCCCGACGATGGTCCGCTGTTCAGGATCGCCGGTGCGCGGGTGGCGGTGACCGTCTGCGAGGACGCCTGGAGCGAGACGGGGCCGATCCTGACCCAGGCCCGCGGCGGCGCCGATCTGGTGGTGAACATCAACGCATCGCCCTACTACGAGGGCCGACTCGCCGAGCGCGAGCAGATGCTGGTCGCGCGCGCGACGGACGCAGGTGTCCCCATCCTCTACGTGAACCTCGTCGGCGGGCAGGACGAGCTGGTCTTCGACGGTGCGTCGCTGCTCATCGACGAGACGGGTGCCGTCGTGGCGCGCGCGGCGCAGTTCGAGGAGGCCCTCCTGGTCACCGACGTACTGCTCCCGGCGCCAGGGGCCGGCGTCCCCGCGCTGCACGAGGTCGAGGTGAGCGCCCCAGCCGTGAGCACCGGGCAGGTCGGCGTCGGCGACGCTCCTCCGGCTGTCGCCGCGGCGCTCGAACCGGTGCACGAGGTGTACGAGGCGCTCGTCGTCGGTACGCGTGACTACGTGCGCAAGAACGGCTTCACCGAGGTCGTGATCGGCCTCTCGGGTGGGATCGACTCTGCGCTCGTCGCCGCGGTCGCGACCGATGCGCTCGGTCCGGAGAACGTCGTGGGCGTGATGATGCCGTCGCGGTTCTCGAGTGAGGGGAGCGTGACCGACTCGGAGTTGCTCGCCGCGAACCTCGGGATCCGGACGCTCAAGATCCCGATCGAGCCGGCGCACCAGGCGTTCCTCGGCATGCTCGTGGAGCCCTTCGCTGGTCTCGAGCCGGGGCTGGCCGAGGAGAACGTGCAGGCGCGGGTGCGCGGCACGATCCTGATGACGTTGTCGAACAAGCTGGGCTGGCTCGTCCTGACCACCGGGAACAAGAGTGAGATGGCCGTCGGGTACGCCACCCTCTACGGCGACATGGCCGGCGGGTTCGCGGTGGTCAAGGACGTTCCGAAGCTGCTCGTGTACGCGCTGTGCCGCGATCGCAACGTGCGCACCGGGCGAGATGTGATCCCGACGTCGATCATCGACAAGCCGCCGAGTGCCGAGCTGCGTCCCGACCAGCTCGACACCGACGCGCTCCCTGCGTACGAGGAGCTCGACCCGATCATCGAGGGTTACGTGGAGGACGACCAGTCGATCGCCGATCTGGTCGCGTCGGGACACGATCCCGACACCGTGCGTCGCGTCGTGACGCTCATCGATCGCAACGAGTACAAGCGGCGCCAGGCACCTCCCGGGGTGCGCGTCTCACCCAAGGCCTTCGGGAAGGACCGTCGGCTGCCGATCACCAATCGCTGGCCCGGCTGAGCCGAACCTCCATGAAGCGCTACCGCGCCGAGGGCGCGCTGGTGATCGCGGCGTTCTTCTTCGGCGTCACGTTTCCGCTCGTCCGCAACGCGCTGGAGGACGTCACTCCGTTCGCGTACCTGCTGTTGCGCTTCGGGATCGCGGTCGTCGTCTTGGTTCCTTTCGCGATCGCGATCGCTCGAGCACAGGGCGAGGACCGTCGACTGCTGGCCCGCATCGGGCTGATCGCAGGGGTGCTTCTCTTCGGCGGGTACGCGACCCAGACGGTCGGGCTCCAGTACACGTCACCGTCGACGTCGGCGTTCATCACCGGTCTGTACGTCTGCTTCACGCCCTTCATCGAGGCGGCCGTTCGCCGACGCATGCCGTCGCGTTGGGTGATCGGAGGGATCGCGATCGCCACGGGCGGCCTCTTCCTCCTCACCGGTGCCAACCTGACGTTCGGCCAAGGCGAGGCGTGGACGCTCGCCTGCGCGGTGATGTTCGCGACGTGGATCGTCTACCAGGGCGCGTACGCCAACCGGCTGCACCCGATCCCGTACGCGACGGTCCAGATGGCGGTGGTCGCGGTGCTCGCGCTCCCGGCCACGGGCGTCCAGGGGACCGGCGACCTCACCACGCTCGCGCTGTTCGCGGCTGCGTTCACCGGGATCGCCTGCTCCGCAGTTGCGCTGTCACTCCAGCTCTACGGTCAGCGGCGGATCGCGCCGAGTCGTGCGGCGCTCATCCTGCTGTCGGAGCCGGTGTTCGCCGCGATGGCGGGGTACGTCGACGGCGAGCGACTCGGGCTCGTGGCAGTGGGTGGCGCCGCGCTCATCCTCGTCGGGATCGGGCTCACCGAGCTCGGGCCGGGACGGCGCGCAGCCGACGCAGACGACGCCCGCGCCGAGGACGAGCTCGAGGAGCACCTGCGATGACCGTGGCAGGCCTGGCGCTGATCGAGTAGGCGCCGCCTATCGTCGTGCCGTGGCCGGCATGACGCTCGACGAATCCGCGCACCGCCTCGGCGCGTGCGCGTGGGTCGAGGAGCGTCTCTTCGAGATCCTCGGGCGTTGGGTTCGGGCGTCGAGCGACGACCGTTTCTCCCTCGCACTGGCGACCGCCGCACGGCACCACGCCGCGCACTCGCTCCAGCTGCGCGCGCTCCTGCCCGAGACGAGAGATCACGATCCGGGCGCTCTGGTGTCACCACCGCCCGACGGGGCGTGGGCCGACGAAGGGGAGTGGACCGCCGTCGCGGGGTCCGAGGACCCGGCGTCCGGGTTCACGACCTTGCGCCCGATGCTCGCCGCTCACCTCACGGCGTTGGAGTCGTGGCTGAAGGACGCGAGCCCCGTCCGGGACGGGCCGGGGATCAGGGTCGTGGCAGCCGTGTTGGCCGAGGACCACGCCGATCGGGACCTGCTCGAGATGGCCTCGGGGTGATCGGGAGGGTGTTCCCGAGCCACGTCACCAGGGAGCGCGGCCCACTCGGGCCGGTACGATGGACGGCCCGGCGCGGCGTTCTCGGCTTGACGGCATCGTTATGGTACGGAGGTCGAATCCACAAGATGTAGGGACCAGCAGGCCCGGGAACGCCGGTTTTCCACAACGACGGACGCGGCACGCAGCGTCCGTCCACAGCACCACCTTCCCGAGGACGCACTCGGAAAGGCAGCAGAATCGAAAGGCTTGCCCTCGTGGCGAAGGAGCGTGTCGAGCGGGACGAAGAGGATCTCGTCCGGCTGTATCTCACGGACATCGGGCAGTACCCGCTGCTCACCAAGGACGACGAGGTACGTCTGGCCCAGGCCATCGAGGCCGGGAACGCCGCGCGCGAAGAGTTCGAGAACACCCCCGCCAAGAAGCTCACCCCGGCCAAGAAGCGTGAGCTCAAGCGGACCGGTCGCCTGGGCGATCACGCCCAGCGGACGTTCGTCCAGTCGAACCTGCGCCTGGTCGTGTCGATCGCGAAGAAGTACCAGGCGTCCGGCCTGCCGCTCCTCGACCTGATCCAGGAGGGCAACCTCGGCCTCATGCACGCCGTCGAGAAGTTCGACTGGCGCAAAGGCTTCAAGTTCTCGACCTACGCCACCTGGTGGATCCGCCAGGCCATCACCCGCGGCATCGCCAACACCGGGCGCACGATCCGGCTTCCGGTGCACGCCGGCGACACGCTCGCCCGGCTCCAGAAGGCGCGTTCTCGTCTGGAGCTCAAGCTGGGCCGTCCGGCCACGCTCGCCGAGCTGGCCACCGAAGTCGAGATGCCCGAGGACAAGGTCACCGAGGCCCTGCGCTTCGCCGCCGAACCCCTCTCGCTCTCCGAGCCGCTCCGTGAGGACGGCGACGCCGAGCTCGGCGACATCGTCGAGGATCGCTCGGCGGAGTCCCCGTTCGAGGTCGCGGCCACCGCGCTGCTCCCCGACGAGATCGAGAAGCTGCTCACCCCGCTCGACGAGCGCGAACGTCAGATCCTCGCCCTGCGCTTCGGGCTCGACCGGGGCGAGCCCCGGACACTCGAAGAGGTCGGTGAGTACTTCAACCTCACGCGTGAGCGGATCCGTCAGATCGAGGCCCGCGCCATGTCCAAGCTGCGCCACCCCTCGTCGGACACCGGCGCCCGGGATCTGCTCG
>JANOWV010000015.1:0-7089 GCA_031418075.1 Actinomycetes bacterium | reverse complement strand
AGGTGGCGGGTGCCTACGTCGTGCCGCACTTCGTCGCGACGTCGTCGGAGCTCTACGGATCGATCGGCGTGATCTTCGCGATCCTGCTCTGGCTGCTGGTGCTCGGTCGGCTCGTGGTGTACCTCGCGGTCGTCGAGGCTTGGCGGGCCGAGCGTCTGGAGCGCCAGTGCGTCACGGCTGGAGCCGCGTCCTCGTCCACGCGGCGCCGTCCCTGACGTACGCGATCCGATCGTGCAGTCGGTCGTCGCGGTGCTGCCACAGCTCGACCTCGCGGGGCTCCACCACGTAGCCACCCCAGAACGGCGGAAGCTCGGTGTCGCCGTCGGGGCCGAGGCGCGCGGCCGATGCCTCGACCAGCGCCTCCAGCGCACTCCGATCGGCCACGGGCGCGCTCTGATGCGACGCCCATGCGGATCGCCGACTCGCGGCCGGTCGACTGCGCCAGTAGTCGCGTGACTCGTCGCCGTCGAGTCGGACGACGTCCCCGACTGCGCGCACCTGGCGTCCCTGCTCCCGCCAGTGCAGCACGATCGCGGCCCGGGGGTTCGCGGCGAGCTCGAGCCCCTTGCGGCTCGAGTAGTTCGTGAAGAAGCGGAAGCCGCGGTCGTCGAGACCCCGCAGCAGCACCACCCGGGCCGACGGATGTCCGTCGGGCGTCGTGGTGGCCACGACCATCGCGTTCCAGTCGATGACCCCTGCCGTCCTCGCCTCGTCGGCCCAGCGGGCAACGTCCGGCATGGGTGCGTCGCCGACGTCGTCTTCGGTGAGCCCGGCCACGCTCGGAGGGTACCGGCGTCAGGGGCTACCGTCAGCCGCCGATACCGGGACTGCGGCGAGAGGAGAGGTCTTGGCATTCCATCACGTGGCGATCGCGACCCGCGACCTCAAGGCGACCCACCGCTTCTACACCGACGTCATGGACTTCGCGTTGGTGAAGGTCGAAGCGGCAGACGCGCCCGAGGGCGGTTGGGCACGCCACCTCTTCTACGACACCGGCGACGGCACCTGCCTCGCGGTCTGGGACATCCACGACGACCCCGCCGTGCCCGACGACTTCGATCCCTCGATCAGCCGCGGCCTCGGGCTCCCGTCCTGGACGAACCACCTCGCCTTCGGCGCCGCCGACCTCGTGGCACTCGACGCGCACCAGGCGCGCTGGCGCGCGCACGGCCACGACGTCCTTCGGATCGACCATGGCTGGTGCACCTCGATCTACATCGACGACCCGAACGGGATCGCGGTGGAGTTCTGCTGCACGACTCGTGCGTTCACCGACGAGGACCGTCGTGTCGCCGACGAGCTGCGCGAGGTTGCACACCCGACGCTCGCGGAGCCCCCGAACGCCGAGATCCTCGAACGAACCGCATAGGGTGCGCGACGCCCATTCCCCTGGAGGCCACATTGGATTTCGCCATCGAGCCCCACGCTGAGGAGCTCCGCACGCGGGTCAGCGAGTTCGCCGAGGACATCGTCGAACCGGCGACACCCACCTACTTCGCGCAGGTCGCCGAGAGCGGCGACTCCCACTTCCACCCACCGGTCATGGAAGACCTCAAGGCCGAAGCCCGTCGTCGCGGACTCTGGAACCTCTTCCTACCCGATGCCGAGCACGGCGCCGGGCTCACGAACGTCGAGTACGCACCGCTGTGCGAGCTGATGGGGCGCACGCCATTGCTCGCCGAGGCCACCAACTGCTCGGCACCCGACACCGGCAACATGGAGCTGCTCCATCAGTTCGGCACGCCGCTGCAGCGCGAGCAGTTCCTCGACCCCCTGCTCGAGGGCGAGATCCGCTCGTGCTTCGCGATGACCGAGCCCTGGGTCGCGAGCAGCGACGCCACCAACATCTCGAGCACCATCGAGCGCGACGGCGACCACTACGTCGTGAACGCGCACAAGTGGTGGACCAGCGGCGCAGCCTCCCCGCGATGCACCTTCGCGATCGTGATGGGGGTCTCGGACCCCGACGCCGACCGCCACCGTCGCCACTCGATGATCCTGGTTCCGTTCGACACGCCGGGCTTCCGGGTCGTGCGCACCCTCCCGGTATTCGGCCACGACGCCGGCGGTGGCCACTGCGAGACCTTGTTCGAGGACGTGCGCGTCCCCGCCGAGTACCTGCTCGGCGAGGAGGGCGGCGGGTTCGCGCTCGCCCAGGCGCGCCTCGGCCCCGGTCGGATCCATCACTGCATGCGGGCGATCGGTGCAGCCGAGCGGGCCCTCGAGCTCATGTGCGCCCGCGCCCAGCAGCGCGTCGCGTTCGGGAAGCCACTCGCCGACCAGGGTGTCGTCCAGCACACCATCGCCAAGAGTCGGATCGAGATCGAGCAGGCGCGCCTCCTCACGATGAAGGCCGCCTGGCTCATGGACACGGTGGGAGCCAAGGGTGCCCGGTTCGAGATCGGGGCGATCAAGGTGGTCGCGGCACGGGTCGCGACGAACGTCATCGACCGTGCCATCCAGCTCTTCGGCGGCGCCGGCGTCTCCGACGACTGGCCGCTCGCACAGATGTGGACGTACGTCCGCACCGTCCGCCTCGTCGACGGTCCCGACGACGTCCACCTCATGCAGATCGCCCGCCGCGAGCTACGGCGCCACGAGGCGTTCCGGGCGTCGTGAAGGTCCGCATCGGCGCCGGCCTCGGCGTCGGCGGGCTGCACGACGACGGCAGCTTCGGGGAGCTGGTCGACGCACTCGAAGACCTCGGGTTCGACTCGCTCTGGCTCTCCGAGCGTGTGGGGGGCGGGGCACCGGACCCGATCGTCGGGCTGTCGTTCGCGGCCGGCCGCACGCAACGGTTGAAGCTCGGCACGAGCGTGCAGGTCCTGCCCGGTCGCAAACCCGCCCTGCTCGCCAAGGCCTGGGCGAGCCTCGACCGGCTGTCGGGCGGGCGTGCACTCCCCGCCTTCGGGCTCGGCAACCCGCTCGCGGCGGAGCACCAGGCCTTCGGCGTGACCCGCGAGGATCGGTCGCCGATCTTCGACGAGGCGCTCCCACTCGTCCGTCGGCTCTGGGCCGAAGAAGCGGTCGATCATGCAGGCGTCCACTTCGCCTACCAGGGCCTGTCGGTGGAACCGAAACCCGTCCAGCAACCGCTCGACGTGTGGCTCGGGGGTCGCGCCCCTTCCGAGCTCCGGCGCTGCGGTCGCCTCGGCGACGGCTGGCTCGCGAGCTTCCTCACGCCCGAGGAGTGCGCGGCGCGCCGTCCGGTGATCGACGAGGCCGCGGCCGACGCCGGACGCAACATCGACCCCGAGCACTACGGCGCCATGATCGTGTACTCCCCCGGCGCGATCCCCGATCCGCTCCGCGCCCGCCTCGCGGCCGTCCGCCCCGAAGCCGCCGCGGAGGATGTGGTGGCGGCGGGTGTCGACGCGTTGCGCACGCGGATCGAGGACTACGTCGCGCACGGCTTCTCGAAGCTCGTCGTCGTCCCCGTGGAGCAGCCGGGCGGCGATCCCTCCGGCGGTATCCCTTCCGGCAACACCGACGGCTGGGCCGGGGCGCTCGGGCGCATCGCCGACGCGACCTTCGATCTGCAGAACTGACCGATCGAACCGGCTTCGTCAGACCTCGAGCGCGGGCACGTGGTCCAGCTCGTGCGTGACGAGTGGCGAGGACGCGAGCCTGATCGTCCCGACCACCATCACCGCGATCGCCGCGACCGTCGCGCTCCACGCCAGCACGCCGGTTGCGCCGAAGCGTTCACCGAAGAGCACGACCCCGAGCGTCGCACTCAGCACCGGGTTCGCGACCGCGATCACCGGCAAGGAAGCTCCCACGTGCCCGGCCTGGAACGCGCTCTGGTTGAGGATCAGGCCGGCAATCGAGACGACGACGAGGGCGTACAGCTGCCAGTGGCCGAGCAGGCCGAGCACGTCGCCATCGAGCAGGTCGACCGTAGCTTTGGTGAGAACCGCGGTGAGCCCGTAGAGCGTCCCCGTGCCGAGCCCATAGAGCAGGGCGCGGCGGTTCGGTGGCGTCGACGGTCGGCGCCCCGCGAGGAGCGCAAGTCCTGCGGCGAGCGCGATCGCGCCGCCGGCCACAGACCACCCCAACAACGACGACGTGGAGCTGTTCCCCGTCGGATCGCCGATGCCGACGAACAGTGCGAGTCCCCCTGCGACCATGAGTGCGGGGACCATCTCGCGACGAGTCGCACGTTGCCCAGTGCCGAACGTGGCGAACGGGATCGCGAACAGCAGTCCGCTGACCAGCAGCGGGCCGACGATCACGACCGATCCGAAGCCCAGCGCGGCCGCTTCGAACACGTACGCGGTGACGTCGAACGCGATGCCGAGCAACCACATCGGCCGCTTGACCAGCTCGACGATGAGTCGCGGGGAGAGCGAGAGCTCTGGTGGCTGCTCCGCCGCGACTCGCTGCTGGAGCACCGCAGCCACGGAGTAGGAGAGGCCGGCCCCGAGGGCGAGGACGATCGCGATCGTCGTGTCGGACATGCGTGCGTCAGGACGTCGGCAGCTGGTCGGCCGGCCGGGAGCGAACCCGGCCCGATCTCGCGGCGATCCCGTGCTCCGAGAGCGGGCCGACCGAAAGCCCACGCGCGTCGAACAGCTCGGCGAGAAGGGGAAGCGCGCCGAGCGTGTTGCGCCAAGATCCCGGGAACGACTCGCCATCGGTGTCGTGCAACAGCACCGTCCCCCCGTCGAGGTAGCGCCGACCGACGTCGTCGACGATCGACTCGGGGGTCGCCTCCTCGCGCCAGTCGCGGCCCCAGGTCGTCCACAAGACCGTACGCAGGCCCAGGCGCGACGCAGCACGCATGCCCGCCAGGGAGAGGATCCCGAACGGCGGACGGAACCACTGCGGTTCGACGCCGGTCAGCTCGGCCAGCGTGTCGCGGCAGCGGCGGATGTCGCCCGCTGTGGCACGCGGACCGCGCCGGAGCAGATTTCGGTGCTCGTCGCCGTGCACCGCGATCTCGTGCCCTGCTGCAGCCACCTCCGCGACGAGTTCCGGGTACCGGCGCGCCTCCTCGCCGAGCATGAAGAACGTCGCCCGCCACCCGAGGCGCTCGAGCGCCTCCAGGAACCGGGGAGTGGACGCGGGGTCGGGCCCATCGTCGAACGTGAGCGCCACGTGGTCGGGGCGCCCACACCCGACCAGCGCCGGTGTGCACCGGACGCCGATCGGAGAGACGCCCGCGAGCGCCGGCACAGCATGCGCGAGCGCGGTGGCACCAACGACGCCACCGCCAGCAGCCGCGGCGACCAGGGCCGCGTTCAGCGCAGGTCCCCGATCGGGTGGATCGTGA
Organism: Actinomycetes bacterium; assembly: GCA_031418075.1. Taxonomy (GTDB): domain Bacteria; phylum Actinomycetota; class Acidimicrobiia; order IMCC26256; family PALSA-555; genus DASUAO01. Next base: position 1,814 of record JANOWV010000015.1, on the reverse strand, counting down.
ACCCGGCCTTCTCGGCCCGGGCCTCGAACTCGTCGAGCGCGGCCGCGAGCCGTCTGGGGGAACGGTGCCGACCGTCAGCAAGGTAGATCTTGCGGTCCTCGATGCCTGGATCGATCTCCGGTCGGAACGTCTTGTCGGTCCGCACGAGCGCCTGGTGGACCTTCCCCGTCTTGCAGTAGATCGCGTCGAAGGCGTCGAGCGCGCGACCGGGCACGAAGTCACGCGGCGCATGCCCCGTCGCCTGCCTGATCGCCTTGAACGCCTTGTCGCAGTCGTCGTGGGCTCGGTTCCACCGCAGCGTTCGGCCCTTGCCCCATCCACCATTCGCGATCTCGAGGTCGCGTTGACCGACCGCGGCCAACTCTGCGGCATGAGCGGCAGCGGTCCGTCCATCGACGATGAGCGTCGCGTGCATCGCTTCGATGGAGGACAGCAGTTGCTCGTCACCGAGATCGTGCTGGCTCACTCGGACACCGAGATACACGGTGTGACGAGCCTGGACCGGGGGCTTCACGACTCCGATGCCGAGCGCGGCGACACCGTGCGCGCCGGTGGTCAGTACCGCATAGAGGCCGACGAGGGAGATCGCGGCAACCGCGACGCGGCGTCGACCGCGCGGGGTCTGGAACGGAACCATCAGCGCGTCGGCGCGCGTCCGAGCTGCGAGATCGAGCACATCGTCGGCCGGATCGCCGGCGAACAGACTCCGGCCCGCTGCGATCAGCCGCTCACGGGGCTCGCCCGGCTCGCTGGCGAGCTCGAGCGCATCCTGCAGCTCGGACTCGTCGTGCGCGTATTGACTCACACCGGACCCGGCCATGAACCGGGCGTTGTCCTTCCCGTGGCCCGCGATGGGCTGGTACGAGACGACCGGCAACCCTGCTGCGAAGGCTTCCATCGCCGACAGCCCACCCGCGTTCTCGACGAGGACGTCGGCGGCCGCCATCAAACCCGGCATGTCGTCGGTCCACCCGAGGATCGTCCCGCCGAACCCCGACTCGAGGAGCGACGCGCGCAGTCGCTCGTCCTTCCCACACACCACGATCGGGTGGTAGCGCTCGCTGCAACGCGTGATCGCGGCAACGGTGGTGCCGACATCGCCGACACCCCACGACCCCGCGACGACGAGCACAGCCCGTTGCCCGGCTTCGATCGCCAGACGACGTCGCATGTCGCCACGATCGGGCGCGTCGCCGCGGAACCGGTCGCCGACGAGCGGACCCGACGCGACGCTCGCATGGCTCCCGCGCCGATCGGCCGCCGCCGCCGAGCTGGGGCTGACGGCCATGTGGAGATCGATGCCCGGATGCACCCACAGGGAATGAATGGCGAAGTCGGTGAGGAACGTCGCGACCGGGACCCGCAGCCATCCCTTCTTGCGCATCCGCCCCAGGACGAGGGACGCAAGCGGATACGTGGAGACGATCGCGTCGGGACGGGTACGGCGGAGGTGGCGCTCGATCGCGCGATGGGTGAGCATGCTCATCGCCCGCACGACAGGCGCCCAGAGGAACGCGCCGCCGCGATTGAGTGCGTGGTACGTGACGTCGTAGGTCCACGCCAGCTTCTGGAGCTGGAAGAGGTAGGTCCAGCGGACGAACCCCCCGAGACGGAACGGGATCATCTTCAGGTAGTCGACGACCTCGACCGAGTGCCCCTGGGCCTCGAGGCGCCGCTGGAGCTCGCGTGCAGCTCCGTCGTGGCCGGCGCCCATCGACGCGGAGACGATGAGGATCCCTCTGCGCACGCCGCAACGATACCGGTGACGCACCTGGATCACCCAGGGCTGGAGGACCTCAGACGGAGAGCAGGAC
>JANOWV010000014.1:0-3739 GCA_031418075.1 Actinomycetes bacterium | reverse complement strand
GGGGTGAACACGGTGAGGTCGGCTTCGTTGGTCTCGGCGCGAAAGCGCGTGAACGCGCTCTCCGTGCGCGCAGCGCCGGCGAGCGTCGCGAGCACGAATGCCCCGACCACACCGACGAGCACCGTGAGGGCGATCACGCTGCCCCACCGCTTCCGCAGGCTCGCGGCCGCGCACATCCGGACCGCGCCCATCACTCGCTCCTCAGCACGACGGCCGCGCTCGTACGCGCCGCTGTGCGGGCCGGGAAAGCGGCGATGAGGTTCGCGAGGGCGATCCCCACGACGGCGATCACGAGGAACGCGAGCGCGGGAACGGCGACCGTCGAGAGAACACCCAGATCGTCGGCGAAGCCGCGCCAGGTCCACCGCCCCGCGATGATGCCGATCGGGATCCCGACCACGAGCGCGAGGCCCGCGATCGTCGTTGCCTGCCACGCGACCGTCGCGCCGACTTGGCGACGGGAGGAGCCGAGGGTCTTGAGGACCGCGAGATCCCGCCTCCGAGCCCGCACCGATGTCACGAGGAGGTGCATCAGCACCCCGATGCCGAGGAGCGCGAGGAGCCCGGCCAGGACGAGCGGCGTCGAGCGCACGCCGACGTAGGCCTTGATGTCGCCGGGGCGCTGCGGCCCGAGCGCACTCGCGGTATCCCGGTAGCGGCGGTTGACCTCCGAGATGGCGGCGCCCGGTGCCAGGTCCGCGAGGAAGAACGACGGATCTGCACCCGGGTCGAGGCGGTGTAGCCCGGCCTTCGTGAGCGCGACGCCTTCGCCAAGGCCTTCTGTCCCGGAGAGAGACAGGGACGGCAGGACCGTGCGCCCGACGATTCGAAGACGAATCGGCGTGCCGTCGGCTGCGGTCGCCGCGATCATGTCGCCGACGGAGCGGCCGAGGTCACGCAGGGTCTGCGCGCCGAACGCCACCTCGTCGCGCGTGCGCGGGAAGCGACCCGCGGTCGCTTGCGGCAGGACCGAGCCCCGGAGACGCTCGAAGCCGAACGCCTGGTAGATGTCTCCCTGGAGCCGGATGTTCGTGCCCCGCGCGCCCACGGTGAGCCCCGAGATGTCACGGTCGCGCTCGAGCTTCTTGATGAGCGCCGGAGACGCGCCGTTGTCGTAGGTGTCGATCAGCGCATCCCAGTTCCAGCCGTAGCGGGCGGGCGTGGTGACGAGCCGGTCGAGATTGGTCCCGAACGTCAGCGCGGCGCCGATCGTCGCCACCGCGACCACGAGCCCCACGAGCGTCGCGGCCAGCGAGCCACCATCGGTCCGGCGGTCACGTTGCACGGCGAAGCGCACGCCGTTCATCACACTGGCTGGTGCGCCCATCCGTCCGAGCCCCTCGGCGACCCGAGACGGGCGCCACGGCGACACCCCGGCCCCGGCCCGAAGCCGCTGGCTGCGGGCGACGCGCCACGCGCCCAAAACGACCGACGCCCCGAGCACTCCGGCGATCGCGAAGAACCCGGCACCGACCACCAGCGTGTCGACGCGCAACCCCGGATCGGGCTCCGCCGTACCCGCGGGTCCGAGCGGGAAGAGCGGCGAGGCCACCACGGCGACCGCCGCCGCCGCCGCGGCACCGACCAAGGTCACACCGAGCGCCCGACCCCCGGCCGTCGCAGCCCGCTGCGCGCGGGTCGCGCCGATCGCCTCGAGCTCGGCGCCATCTCCCGCGTCGGACACCACCAGGCGGGCCAGCGCTTGACCGACCACGAGCAGCGCGGTCAGCGCTGCCACCAGCGCGAAGAACCGCAGAGCATCGGAGTACGGCTGCACGGTCCGGCCGAACGTCGCCTCGCGGCTCATCCGCGACCTGAGCTCGAACTGCACGTCGGGGTAGCGCCGGGCCAGGGCTCGCTCGAAGCGGGACACATCTCGCGCTGGGTCACGCAGGCGAACGCCGAACGCCGCGAAGTTCACCAGATCGGGGAACTTCCGGGCGAAGGCTGGAGTGAGCATCACGGTTGCGGTGTCGACGTTCTCGTTCGAGATGATCTCGTCAATGCTCCGGCCGATCCCGACGATACGCACGTCGGCCGGTGTGAAGATCGTCGCCGGGTCAGTGCCCGGGGCCGCGTTCGAATACGTCGTGAAGTTGAACACCAGTGCGTGCACTCGCGACCCGACCCGAACGCCCAGCGACTTCGCGGCCGTCTTGCTCACGAGTACCTCGTCGGCCCGCTCGGGCCTCGGAAGCCGCCCGTCGGTGATGACGAATCGCTCGAGGTCGTAGAAGATCGTGCCGTCGCTCGCGAGCGCGCCGGCGCCGGTCGTGGGGAAGCCGTCCTTGCCGGGGCGGGAACCGAAGCCGAAGCCCTGGCCCGACCCCACCCGCTCGACCCCGGGGAGCTTCGCTATCGCCGCGGCGCTGATGTCCTCGAACTGACGAGGGAGGATGAGCTCGTCGAACACTCGGGTTCGGTCGAGCAGACGAGGGAACGCACTGTCGGTGCGGCGCGCGCCGGCGTACGCGGCGAGCGCCGCACCGCCGGCGATCCCCACGAGGATCGTGACCGCGACGGCGCCCCAAAGCCGGTGCCGGAGCACCGACCGCACGCACATCCGGACCGCGCTCATCGGATGCTCACTCTTCCCGCAACACGACGGCGGGCGAGATGCGAGACGCGAGGCGACCGGGCAGGAACGCGACGAAGTTGACGAGCGCGACGACGACAGGGATCGCGAGCAAGATGCCGACGATCGGCACGACCGGCTCGGGCACGGTACCCAGATCGTCCGCCAGCGCCGTCCAGCCGGCGCGACCCAGGACGATGCCGAGTGGGACACCGACCGCGAGCGCGATCACCGCGACCGTCGTGGCCTGCCACGCCACCGACGCCGACACCTGGCGGCGCGTGAACCCCAGCGTCTCCAGCATCGCGAACTCCCGCCGGCGGCGGCGGACCGCGGTGACGAGGGCGTGGGCCACGGTGGCGAGCGCGAGGAGCGCCAGCACGATCGCGAGCACGATCGGCGTCGTCCGCACGCGTTCGTAGCTCAGGATGTCAGACGGCTTCCGGATGCCCGCGACCACGAAGCCCTCGGGGTCAGCTTGCAGTCCGATCTTGCGCGCCCGAGCCACAACTCGACGTCGCGCCGCGGCGCTCGCATCGTCGCGGAACGCGACCACGAAGTCCCTCCGGTGGAAGTTCGGCCCGAGCTTCCGGAGGGCGGCTTGGGTCACGACGGCACCTTCGCCGAGCGACGTCTTGTCGGACCCCGGGTAGGTACCGATGCCAGGGAGCACCACACGTCCGACAACCCGCAATGGGCTGGTTCGCCCGTCGTTCGCGCGCGCCGGCACCGTGTCCCCAAGACCGAGACCGAGCTGGCGCAACGTCCGCTCGCCGAACGCGATCTCCCCGTCGCGTACCGGAATTCGCCCGCTCACCAAGGTCGGGACGACCGCTCCTCGTCGCGTGTCGATACCGATCGCCGGCACCGAGCCGCCGGGCAAGCGGAGGTCGCTCAACGAGACCGTCGACCAGTGCTGCACCGCCCGCGACGTTGCGAGCATGCGCCCGACCTCGGCCCGTGCGTCGCGTACGGATGCGGGGTCATTGCCACCGACATTCATCTGGATGTCCCAGTTCCATCCGTACAGGCGGGGGCTGTTCACGAGGTGATCGAGACTCGCGGCGATCACGAATGCCCCGATCACCATCGCGATCGCGAGCAGCGCGCTGACGATGGTCGTGCGGACCGGTACGGCGGTCCGTCCGCGGCCCGGCTCGAGCG
>JANOWV010000013.1:0-2509 GCA_031418075.1 Actinomycetes bacterium | reverse complement strand
GCCGCGAGCGCGGGCCCGAAGTGCTCCGACAGGTAGGCGTGGGCGACGAGCACCTGCGCGCCCGAGTCGCCGAGGATGTACGCGAGCTCGTCGGTCTTGAGGTGCCAGTTGACCAGTACCACCGAGGCGCCGACCTTCGTTGCCGCCACCCAGGTCTCGAAGAACTCGAACCCGTTGGGCAGCATGATCGCCACCCGATCATCGGTGCCGACGCCACGGGCCGCCATCGCGCCCGCCAATGCCGATGCCCGGGCCTCGAGCGCCGAGAAGGACCGGGCGTCGTCGCCGAGCAGCATCGCCGGACGATCAGGCTCGGCTCGGGCCCAGGCCGTGATCCCTCGCGTCGGGGTCTCCGGGTCCGCCATGGGCTCCGCCTTCGTGGAGGGGTCGTCTCGGGAAGGAGGCCAGGTTACGATGTGCCTGACACCGGCGTCAGGTACGCGGCCGGCTCGTGGCGACCGGCCGGTCGCGTCTGGCCGGTCATGTCTGGACGTATGGCCTGCCCGTGACGAGCGAGATGAGGGGAACCGCATGAACGTCGATCTCGTGGAGCTGGCTCGCAGCCGGGATCGGATCTCCGAGTCCCCCACCGTCGACCCGGTCACCGCCGAGGTCATCCGTGGCGCGATGGAGACCATCTGCTTCGAGATGGCGACCTACGTCTCACGCACGGCCACCACACCCATCCTGAACCAGAGCAACGAGCGCAACGCCACGATCCTCGACTCCCACGGCCGTCTCGCGGCACTGTCGGTCGGGATCCCCCAGTTCATGCTCACGTCGACCTTGCCGGTGCGGTTCGCGCACGACTTCCTCGGGCCGGAGGAGTTCCGCGAAGGCGACGTGTTCGTGGCGAACGACCCGTACCACGGCGGCGGCCACCTCCCCGACTACAACGTCTTCGCGCCCGTGTACGCGAACGCCGGACCCGGTCCTTCCACATCCAGCGCGACCGGCAACGGCGCGACCGGCAACGGAGCGACCGGCAACGGCAACGCCGCGCGCCGCATGGTGCTCATCGCCAGCATCCAGTGCCACCACGGCGACACCGGAGGCGGCGTACCCGGCGGCTACAACGTCACCGCCGGCGACCTGTGGGGCGAGGGTGTCCGCTGGCCCGTCATCAAGGTGATCGACCAGGGCGTGGAGCGGCGCGACGTGCTGTACGCGCTCGCCGCGAACAACCGCATCCCGAGCTACATCGGCGACCTGCGTGCGCAGATCGGCGCAGCCCAGCTCGCGGCCGAGCGCCTCGGCGAGGTGATCGACCGGTACAGCGCGACTGCGGTCGAGGAGTCGGTCGACTTCATGATCGACTACGCGGCCCGACGCTTCCGCGAGGAGGTCGGCGCCTGGCCCGACGGCGTGTACGAGGCCGACGCGTACGTCGACCACGACCCGCTCGGCAACCCCGACGTGCATCTGCACGTGAAGATCACCGTGGAGGGCGACGCGCTGGCGATCGACTTCACCGGCAGCGACACCCGCCAGGAGCTCCAGGCCTGGTCCACGTTCGGGAACACCCGCGGCTACACCGTCGGACAGATCGCATCGATGATGGACCCGGAGATCCCCAAGAACGAGGGCTTCTTCGAGCAGATCAAGCTCACGGTGCCCGAGGGCTGCGTGCTCAACCCAACGCCTGGGCGACCCGTGAGCGCCGGCACCCACCACCCGGGTGCCGATGTGGGCGAGGTCATCGCGCTCGCGATGCAGGACGTGCTCCCCGACAAGGCCGTCCCCCAGACCTACAAGACGGGCATCCCGACGATCATCGTGGGGATCGACCCGCACACCGGGCAGCAGTTCACCGACCATTCGGCCGAGGTGTACGCCGGCTGGTGCAACGCCGCCAAGGGCATGGACGCGTGGGGCGCGCAAGCCGCGAGCTTCGGCAACCTGTGGAAGGCGACCGCCGAGATCAACGAGTCGCTCTTCCCCCATGTGCAGTGGTCCCGCGACTACCGCACCGACTCCGGCGGCGCCGGACAGTGGCGAGGTCTCTGCGGCAGCCATTACGAGAAGGAAGTCCTCGTCGACGCGAAGGTCTACACGTACGTCGTGGGGATGAAGTATCCGATGCCGGGGATCCAGGGCGGCAAGCCCGGCGCGCCGAACGAGATGATCATCCGGTACCGATCCGACGACCCGTTCCGCGTCGCGCACACCGCCGATTGGGTGCCGATCTCCGCGCACGAGCGCATCTGCTACGACTACGGCGGCGGGGGTGGATGGGGGAATCCCCTCGACCGCGAGGCCCAGGCTGTCCTCGACGACGTGCTCGATGAGTACGTGAGTGTCGAAGCGGCCGCGCGCGAGTACGGCGTCGTGCTCACCGGTTCGCTCGAGGATTTGACCCTCGAGATCGATGAGACCGCGACCACCGCGTTGCGTGCCGAGCGCCGTTCGGGTAGCGCCGAGTGAGCGAGGCGAACCAGCTTGCAGGAACAGTGAGCGCCCGCGGGAGGGGTACCCCCGACCGCAGCGAGCGCGACCAGGAAGATGGCTA
>JANOWV010000012.1:0-2392 GCA_031418075.1 Actinomycetes bacterium | reverse complement strand
ACCCCGAGGACCTGTTCAAGCTCCAGTCCGATGTGTTCTCGAAGTACCACGTCACCGAAGCGCGTCGGTTCTACACGGGGAACGAGCGTTGGCTGCTGTCGCCCGACCCGAACGCGGTCGTCGGATCGATCCCCACCGCGTCGCCGCGGGCGACGTCCCAGGGCCGCAGCCCCGAGATCTCCGCGACGACGAAGCGCCAGGACCCCTTCTACCTCTACATCCGGCTCCCCGGGGAAGATCGCGAGAGCTTCCTCATCCTGCAGCCGTTCGTGCCGGTCTCGAAGGACAATCAGCAGACGCGACTCGTCTCGTTCATGACCGCGAAGTCCGATCCGCGCGACTACGGCAAGCTCGATGCCTTCGTGATGCCGCAGGGTCAGCAGGTGCTCGGACCCGTGCAGGTCGCGGCCAACATCAACAAGGAGCCATCGATCTCCGAGAAGATCACGCTGCTCGACCAGCGCGGCTCGAACGTGATCAGCGGCAACGTGCAGCTGATCCCCGTCGGCGACTCGATCGTCTACGTGCAGCCGTTCTTCACCGTGGCGTCGTCGAGCGCCAACGGCTTCCCGCAGTTCCAGTTCGTCGTCGTGCTCGTGCAGGACCGACCGCCGGTGTTCGGCGCGACGGTCGCCGACGGCCTGGCACAGCTCTACGGCGCGTCGCCCGCGACACCCACTCCCGACGCGACGACGCCCGCCACTCCGGACGGCCAGACCGTCGACCAGCTCCTCGCGCAGGCGACGACGAAGTTCAACGACGCGGACGCCGCGCTGAAGAACGGCGACCTCGGCACGTACCAGCGCCTGGTCAAGGAAGCGCGGGACCTCGTGGCCAAGGCCCAGGCGATCCTCGACGGTTCGGCCGGGTCGTCCGCGACGACGACCACCTCCGCACCGGCGTCGTCGGCCAGCTTCCGCCGCTGATCCTCACCCCTCCCCTCGGGCCCGGATCTGGGGCCTGACCTGGGGCCGAGATCTGGTGCCCGGATCTGGGGCCGGGATCTGGTGCCCGGATCTGGGGCCCGGATTGAGGCAGGCCCCGGGGATTGTTACTATCGACGTAGTGGAAATACCCCCGGCGTCCCCTCGGCGCCGGAGGACCGCGATTCGGGAGCATCCATGGCGGTCAGCGGCATCGATCTCGGCAAGTACAAGCTCGGCTGGCAGGACAGCACAGCCGACTACGTCACGAAGCCCAAGAAGGGCCTGAACGAGCAGGTCGTGCGCGACATCTCCGGCGGCAAGGAAGAGCCGGAGTGGATGAAGAAGTTCCGACTGAACTCCCTGAAGCGCTTCGAGAAGAAGCCGATGCTCGAGTGGTTCGCGAAGAACATGCCCGACATCGACTTCAACGACATCTACTACTACCTCAAGCCCACCGAGGGGCAGGTCGCCGACTGGGACATGCTCCCCGAGGGCATGAAGGAGACCTACGAGAAGCTCGGCATCCCCGAAGCCGAGCGCAAGTTCCTCGCCGGCGTGACGGCGCAGTACGAGTGCCTCCGCGGATCCACGCTCGTAGCAACAGACCGGGGGATGCGTCGGATCAAGGAGCTCTGCCCCGACGACGAGGTGTTCTCGCTCGATCAGTCCACGAAGCAGGTCGTGCAGGCGAAGGTTGTCGGCGCCGCCAGCTCCGGCGAGAAGGAAGTGTTCGAGATCCGGGCGCGGGGGTCGGTCATCGGCGCGTCGGCGAACCACCCGTTCCTCACCCTGCGCGACGATCGCAAGCCCGGCCGTCAGCGCGCTCGCTACGCGTCCGATTGGGTTGCGGTCGAAGACCTTCGCGTGGGAGACCTGATCGCGATCGCGACCGATCTCCCGGAGTTCGGATCATCGGCAGCGATGATGCTTCCCGATCGGACCGACGCGGCCGCATTCCCGCGCCTTACGAACGACGATCTCTGCTGGTGGCTCGGCGTCTACCTCGGCGACGGGTTCCTGAAGCGCGGCGAAGGGTGGCCGACGGTTCAGATCGCGGTCGACGCCAAGGACACGGTGCTCACCGACGAGATCGTTCGCGTCGCCCGTGAGCAGTTCGGGCTCGAGTTCCGACTCGCCCGCGACCGTCAGCGCCTCACAGCCCTCGGGACCGCGGCGCTCGCGGAGTTCCTGGAGCTCAACGGTCTCGGTGGCACGTCGCACACGAAGCGCTTCCCCGACTGGGTGTTCTCGCTCCCTTCCTCGCAGCGCCTCGCGTTCCTCGCCGGGTACGTCGATGCCGACGGGTATGTGCGCGACTCCGAGAAGTCCAAGGACGTCAGCCTCACGAGCGTGAGTGCCGACCTGCTCGAGGACGCTCGCCAGCTCGCGCGCCTCTGCGGGATCGCGTCGGGCCGTGTGAACGCGTTCACGAACCGTCATCCGGTCGACGCTGACCGGACGTTGGT
>JANOWV010000011.1:0-6404 GCA_031418075.1 Actinomycetes bacterium | reverse complement strand
GCACGGACCCCGGGAAGCCCGCCGTCGCGTTCGCGGACCGCCCGGGCGATCCGCCGGGCCACGAGAACGTCGTCAGTGTCGAGCCAGCAGTTGACCGCGACGAGCGGCGGGCGGGCGCCGACGGCCACGGCGCCGAGCCGGGGGTGGGGTGCCGACGGCCCGAGGTCCGGGAAGCGCTTCCCGAAGGCGTCAGCGCGCAGCTCGGGGAGCGAACGCCGGAGCGGGTCGGCATCGTCGTAGAAGAAGACCGGCACCTCGAGGTCGCCGACGATCCACTCACCGAACGCGACGGCAGCATTGGCGGCGAGGTCGCGATCGTCGTCGAGGGCACAGAACGGGACCACGTCGAGCACGCCGATCCGCGGGTGGACACCCTCGTGGCCCGCGAGGTCGAGGTGCTCCGCGACGGCCCGGGCGAGCGCGGCCGCGGCGGTCTCGGCGTCGCGTGACCCCGGTCCGGCGAGGGTGAACACTGCACGGTGGTGGTCGGCGTCGTCGTGCACGTCGAGCAGGGATGCCCCGCATGCCGTGGCGAGCGCATCGAGCACCTCCACCCGGCGACCCTCGGAGACGTTGGGGATGCACTCGAGCATGGCTCCAGGCTATGAGCCAGACCCCCCCATGCGTCCCTCACCCGCCCACGCTCGGGAAGGACCATGGGCGGGCCAGGGACGCTCGACCGTAGGGTGAGGGCCCATGCGGATCGGGTTGGCGCTTCCCCAGTACGACTACTCCGTGGCGGGCGAGTCGCCGCTCACCTGGCCGACCCTCGCTGCACACGCAGTCCGTGCCGAGGAGCTCGGCTACGACTCGCTCTGGCTCTCGGACCACCTCTTTCTCGACATCGCGAAGTACGGCGGTTCCGACCACCTCCACGGCACCTACGAACCGATCGCCACGCTCGCCGCGCTCGCGCAGGTCACGACACGCGTCCGCCTCGGGACCCTCGTCCTCTGCGAGGCACTGCGACCTCCCGCGGTCGCCGCCAAGGCGTTGGCGACGGTCGACCGGATCAGTGGCGGCCGGCTCGATGTCGGTCTCGGCGCGGGCTGGTACGAACCCGAGTACGCCGCGATCGGGATGGCGATGCCGTCGCCCGGCACGCGGATCTCCCGGCTACGCGAGGCGACCCAGATCATCACCGCGCTGCTGGGGGGCGACGAGATCGACTTCGAGGGCGAGCACTTCCGGGTGATGGGCGCGCGGGTCGACCCGCCGGCGACGCAGGAGCCGCGTCCTCCGGTGCTCCTCGGCGGTAAGGGCGACCGTCTGCTCGCGACCGTGGCCGAGTGTGCCGATGGGTGGAACACCTGCTGGGCCTGGACCCATGACGCCTACCGCGAGCGGGTCGAGACCCTTGCCCGCGCCTGCGATGCCATCGGGCGCGACCCGTCTTCGGTGTGGCAGAGCCTCGGGTTGTACGCGCTCGTCGGCGAGGACGCGGCTGATCTCGAGGCCCGCTATCGCCGCCTCCAGTCGCTCACACCGCCCGGAGTCCTCGACCACGTGTCGCTCGACGAGTGGCGGGTCGGCCGCCTCGTCGGCACGGTCGAAGAGGTGCGTGAGCAAGCCGCGGGCTTCGAGGCGCTCGGGGTGGAGACGCTCATCCTCGGGGTCGGGGCGCTCCCGTTCCAGGTCGCAACCCTCGACGACGTCGAGGCCCTCGCCGAGGCCCTGGGTGCCCCCGGCCGCTGAAGTGGACCGCGTGCTGCTGGCGGATACGCTGGGCACCCCGACCGGGAAAGGCCAGTCTCATGAGTGTGGGGCCCACCGAGCTCATCGTCGTCCTGCTGATCGTCCTCTTGATCTTCGGGGGCGCCAAGCTCCCCAAGCTGGCCCGTTCCATGGGGCAAGCGCAGAAAGAGTTCAAGCAGGGCCTGTCCGAAGGCCACAAGGACGACGAGACCAGCTAGGCGGGACGCCCCGGGTGCCCGGGGACGGCCGGTACCTCCGGGAACCGGCCCGCTCGTGACGTCGTTGCACTGATGGTTGACGGCATCCCCACGTGGGAAGAAGTCGCCCGTGAGCATGGGCGCTTCCTCTACACCGTGGCATTCCGTCTGACCGGCAACGGTGACGACGCACAAGATCTCGTGCAAGAAGCGCTCCTGAAGGTCCGGCGGGGCCTGGAGCGCTACGAGCCGGGATCCCTGGAAGGCTGGCTGGCCCGGATCGTGACGAACGTGTTCCTCGACGACATGCGACGCCGCAAGCGACGTCCCTCGTCCACGCTCCCCGAGAATCCGGACCTCGTGCTGCCGCCGTCGCCTGCCGCCGATGAGGCGAGCCGCGAGCTCCCGGTCGATCTCCAGGCGGCACTCGCGTCGCTGCCCGAGGACTTCCGGGTCCCCGTCGTGCTGTGCGACGTCGCCGACCAGAGCTACGAGCAGATCGCCGCGACGCTCGGCGTGCCGATCGGGACCGTGCGGTCGCGGATCCACCGCGGGCGTCGACTGCTGCGCCGCACGCTCGCCTCGGAAGGAGGCCGCAGCGATGAGTGAACGACCGCTCACCGAGGATCTCCTCTCCGCGTTGCTCGACGACGAGCTCGACGCCGCGACCCGCGTCGAGGTCGAAGCGCGGCTGGCCATCAGTGCTGACTGGCAGGCAACGCTCACCGAGCTGACCGAGACCCGCACCGCGCTGCGTGGGCTCGGCGCCGTCGACGCTCCCGACGAGTTCTGGGAACGGGTGTTGGCGTCCGACGACGTGGTCGTCGACCTCGCAGCTCGACATGGGCGTCGACATGGGCGTGGGCGTGGGCATGGACGTCGACGGCGGGTCGTCGCGCTTGCGGGGGTCGCGGCGGCAGCCGTGTTCGCCGTCGGAGTCGTCGTATTCCCGACCAGCACGCCCGACCGGGTGCGACCGCCCGTCGCGGCCTTCTCCGACGCACACGCTTCGCGTTCGTCGGTCGGCACCGATGCCATCAGCACGCTCGCGTCGGTCGGCGTCTCTCGGTTCGGTCGATGAGCTGCTTCGACTTGACCGGCGTCCGGTCGCCCGGAGCTCGGTCGCCCGGAGCTCGTCCAGGGATCGCCGTTGCCCGGTGGGTGCTGGGGGCCGGCATCGTCCTCGGCACGGTGGTCGCGCTGACGCTCCCGTCCGGCGCGGCCGACCCGGACCCGGTCGCGGTGATCACGCGAACCCGCACCGCGTCGTCCCAGACGACGATCGCCGGGACCATCGAGGTCGAATGGGTCGTCGACGGGCACCCCCGCGTCGAGCGGGCCGGGGCCCGAGCCGACGGGTCCGGGTTCGTCGTAGGGCGCGGCGACCGCCGGGCGGTCGGCGAGGACGGTGTGCGTTGGTCGGCCGACGCCGGGGAGTCGATCGAGTGGGGCGCCGCGGCGGACGCGCCGCTCCCGGCGCCTGACGCGGCGTGGGATCTCGATCTGGGTCCGAGCGCTGAGGTCGCCGGCCGTCGGGCACTGGTGGTGCGAGCACGGGGCGATGACGGGCAGGTGCGGGCGCGCTTCTTCGTCGACGAGGTCACCGACGTGCTGCTACGCCGCGACGTCCTCGACCGCGACGGCACCGTCGTGCGCTCCGTCCGCTTCACGCACGTCCTGCTCGCCGAAGGGACGCCCGCTGTCCCGACGCCGCCCGCGCCGGCTCCGCCAATGCCCGCCGACGACGCCCCCAGGTCGTTCCCCGCGCCCGACCACCTCGACCCCGGATTCCACCTGCTCGGCCGCTACCGCCACCCCGACGGTGCGGTCCAGCTCTTCTATGCCGACGGGTTGTTCACCCTCTCCGTGTTCGAGCAGGAGGGTGTCGTCGACTGGTCCGGGATCCCCGCCGGCGGGGTGCGCGGCGAGGTCGACGGGAACCGTGCCCACACGTTCGCGACCGCTAGCGGGACAGTGGTGGTGTGGGGTGCCGACGGGGCGGTCCTGACGGCTGTCTCGGATGCGCCACCGGACACCGTCGCCGCCGCGCTCGAGAGTGTCAGTGCGAGTCGCGGGTTCTTGCCGCGCGTCGCCGACTTCGTGCTCGGGCCGTTCGGATGGAACTGACCGAGATCAGTGGGAGGCCGTGAGGCGGCGGCGACGGAGGATCCGGCGACGCTCTCGCTCCGAGCAGCCGCCCCAGACCCCATGCTCGATGCGGAACTCGAGCGCGTACTCGAGGCAGGGTGCCTTCACGGGGCAGTCGGCGCAGATCTTCCGGGCCCGGTCGACACCGACGCCGTCCGACGGGAAGAACGTCCCGGCCGGCGCCTCACGGCACAGTGCGTCGATCATCCACGGCGGGGTCCGGTGGTCGGCCTCGGTGTGGCTGGAGGAACCGACGTCGGGTTGGGAGGCATCCATCATGCAGTTGAAACGCTCGGGAGGAGGGCTGGGTTCCCGTGCGTTCTCAGGTTCCTCTCATCAGCGCGGGGCAAGATCATGGGCAATGGTCCAAGAGCGAGTGGAACTGTTTCGACCGCTCTCGACGTTCCAACCCCGACAACGGTGACGATGCGCCCTTCTTGCACCCGGACCCCCCGCCTCTCGTACGAGCAATCGGAGACGACACATGCCTGATACCCCGATCTCGCCCCCGGTCCACCCGGGTGCCGACGTCTCCACCCCGGGAGCGGCCCCTGCGCTGGCCACCTGGCCGCCGCAGGATCCTCCGTCGTCTCCTGGACGGGGACGCGGGCGGACCCGCGACGTGCTCGTCGGCGCCCTCGCGGGGGGACTCGTGGGTGCGCTCGCCGCGGGCGGGCTCATGCTCACGCTCGACGACAGCGGGACGACCACACGGGTCGTGAGCCCGGGCGCGCTGCCCGTGGTGAGCCGCCCGTCGTCGACCGTCGAGGGCGGCACCGACATCGCGTCGATCATCGCGAAGGCTGAGCCCGCCATCGTCGCGATCACTACCGATGGCGGACCAGGGAGCGGCAACGGCGGTGCCGGCACCGGTGTCGTGATCACGAGCGACGGCTTCGTCGTGACGAACAACCACGTGGTGGAAGGCGCGAGCACTATCGAGGTCGCGTTCACCAATGGTGAAGTCGAGGCCGCATCGATCGTGGGGCGTGACGCGTCGGCGGACCTGGCGGTCCTCAAGGTCGCGCGTACCGGTCTGCCCGCCGTCGAGCTCGGTGACTCCGACGCCGTGCAGGTGGGTGACGAGGTCGTCGCGATCGGCAACGCGCTCGCACTGGAGGGAGGGCTGAGCGTCACCCGCGGCATCATCTCGGGGACCAACCGCACCGTCGACACGAACGTCGGCAGCATCCTCGTCGGCATGCTCCAGACGGACGCGGCGATCAACCCCGGGAATTCCGGCGGTCCGTTGCTCGATGCCCAGGGTCGGGTGATCGGGATCAACACTGCGATCGCCAACCCGGCATCGGCACAGAACGTCGGCTTCGCGATCCCCATCTCCAAGGCGAGCCCGATCATCGAGGATTTGCGCCTCGGACGGAAGGGCGCATTTCTCGGCGTCTCCACCGAGACGGTGACCCCCGCGTCGGCCCGGGAGGCCGGCCTCTCGGTCTCGACGGGCGCCTACGTCGCGAGCGTCACGTCGGGCTCGCCGGCTTCGGATGCCGGGATCCGGGTGGGCGACGTGATCGTCTCGATCGCCGGCACCGCGATCGCCACGACTGCCGACGTGCAGACGGCGGTGCGAGAGCACCGTCCGGATGAGACCATCAAGGTGATCGTCGACCGGAAGGGCGAGCGGGTCACGATCGATGCGACGCTCACGACGCGACCCGACGCAGGCTGACGCTCCTGCGGCGGGTACCCTCGGACGACCACGAACACGCGACTCAGGAGCGAAATGGCGATCGAACCCGCGGAGCTCGAGCAGCTCCCTCCCGTCGGGCACGTCAAGGTCATGTACCTCGGCCCGACGGCACCCCATTGGGAGGTGCACGCCGTCTTCGGCGACGGTCGCCTCATCGACAACTTCCGGCAACGCGCCGTCGCCCGGCTCCAGCTCCTGCCGCCGCATGACCCCCAGTTCCGTCGGAACCGGGAGCGCGTGAACCGCGACGCCGAGCGTGAGCGCCTCATCCTCGACTGGGACCTCGGGTATCCCGAGGAATAGCAGGGTTGCAGGTAGCCGGAGGCGCCGGGCTCAACCCTCGTTGCGGCCGGGATACGAGCCGGTGGCCATGAACACGACCCGCTCGGCGATGTTCACTGCATGGTCGGCGATCCGCTCGTAGTGACGACCCACGAGCGCGAGCTGGACCGACTCGAGGAGTCGGCTCTCGTCGAGGGGTCCTTCCCGCTCCATCACGTGGCGGAAGAGGCTCTTGGTGAGGTCGTCCATCACGTCGTCCATGTCGTCGAGCGCCTTGGCACGTGACGGGTCGGCATCGGCAAAGGCGTCGATGGCCAGACGCGTCTCGTTCGCAGCCTGCTCTCCCATGCGCGTGATGATCCCGCGCAGCTTCG
>JANOWV010000010.1:0-8960 GCA_031418075.1 Actinomycetes bacterium | reverse complement strand
GGTGGTCGCTCCCGTCGCCCGGGTCGTCCATCACGTTGGCCACCTGGCACATGATCCAGCCCCGCTCCTCGTCGATCATGTACCAGTCGATCGGGAACGAGCTCATGTCGGCGTTGATGGGCTCGGCCATCGTCTTCGTGATCCACTCGAGGATCGCGGGGCGCCCTTCCATGCGGCCGTAGTGGTGCTCGTAGTACTTGGCGTCCTCGGTGAAGCAGTCGACCCACTCGGTCCAGTCGCCGCTCGCGCCGGCCGCGGCTGCCCGCTCCTGAAACCGGGTGAATGCCGCCTCGATCTCGTCCCTGCTGAAGCCCACGCGATTCCCCTTCTCGTCCCTCGGTCGTCTCGCGGTCGCGATCCGGCGTTCTTGATCTGGGCGTTCTCGATCTGGCCGATTCCCGACGCCTTGCGTGCAACGCGTTCTACCATCGACGCTCCCCATCCGTCGAGCCTGCGGTCGGGCGAAGATGCCGGCCCCGACCCCATCCACAGAACGAGAGAGGTGCACGTGCCCGACCAGCGACGCGTGCTCGTGATCTTCATCGGGCTGATGCTGGGCAACGCGATCGCTGCGCTCGACACCACGCTCGTGGCGACGGCGCTCCCCACGATCGTGAGCGACCTCGGCGGCCTGCGTGACCTCTCGTGGGTGGCCACCGCGTACCTGCTCACCGGCATGGCCAGCGGACCGCTCTACGGGAAGCTCGGCGACCTCTACGGACGCAAGCGCATCTTCCTCGTCGCGATCGTGATCTTCCTCTCGGCGTCGGTCCTGTGCGGGCTCGCGGCGTCGATGACGCAGCTCATCGCTTTCCGCGCGCTGCAAGGCCTCGGTGCGGGCGGTCTCATCGCACTTCCGATGGCGATGGTCGCCGACCTCGTGCCGGCGCGTGACCTCGGCCGGTGGATCGGCTACTCGGGCTTCGTGTTCGCGATCTCGAGCGTCGCCGGCCCGCTGTTCGGTGGGCTGTTCTCGCAGCACCTGTCATGGCGATGGGCGTTCCTCGTGAACATCCCGATCGGTCTGCTGGCGATGGCGATCGTGCACCGCACGCTCGACCTCCCACCGAAGCGGACCGAGCACCGGGTCGACTATCTCGGCGCGTCGCTCATCGTCGGCGTCGTGTCGTGCATCGTGTTCCTCACGTCGTGGGGCGGATCACGCGAGTCGTGGGGATCGCCGGTCATCCTCGGACTCGGTGCCGGTGCCATCGCATTCCTCGTCACCCTGGTGTGGTGGGAGCGGCGAGCACCCGAGCCGATCCTGCCCGCCCGGCTGTTCCGGATCTCGGTCGCGCGGGTCTGCCTCGCGCTCAACCTCGCGTCGGGCCTCATCTTCTTCGCCGGCCTCTACTTCCTGTCGGCGTTCCTCCAGTTCGTCAACGGTGTGAGCCCGACCGACTCGGGGCTCTACTTGATCCCGTTCATGGGCTCGACCGTCGTGGGGACGGTGATCGTCGGACGATTGATCGACCGCTCCCAGCGTTACCGGCGCTACCCGATCATGGGGTTGGTCGTGGTCCTCGCCGGGTTGGGGCTGCTGCTCCGACTCGATGTCGGGAGCGACCCGCTCCAGGTCCTCGTGGGCGCGGCGGTGACCGGGTTCGGGCTGGGGCTCGCGATGCAGCCGCTGATCCTCGCGATCCAGAACGCCGTCGAGCCGCGTGACCTCGGCGTCGGGACGTCGATGTCGATGTTCTTCCGTCAATTCGGGTCCGCCGTCGGACTCGCGCTTCTGGGCAGCATCCTCAACTCGCGCCTCGCGTTCTGGCTCACCCGGCTCACACCGGAAGGTGTGCGCATCGACGCGTCGAAGATCCGAGGACGACCGGAGACGCTCGTGGACCTCGCGCCTGCCGTGCGCGAGGGTGTGGCCGATGCGTTCGCGCGGTCGCTCCACACGGTGTTCTTGGTCTGCGTCCCGGTCGCAGTCGTCGGCCTCGTGCTGACGATCATGCTGCGCGAGCTCCCATTGCGATCCCATGCCACCCTGGAGTCGCCGGGTGACGACCTTGCCGTCGCGCTGGAAGGCGCGGTGCTGGAGTGAGGGTCTCCGTCGGACTCCCGACCCACCGCGTCGACCGGTTCGACGACCTCGCGAGCGCAGGCGCGATCGCGGACATCTCGCGTGCAGCAGAGGAAGCGGGGTTCGACGCGGTGTACGTCACCGAGCACCCGATCCCCGAGGACCGCTGGCTGGCGACCGGGGGGCATCACGCGCTCGACCCGTTCGTCGCGCTGGCGTTCGCCGCCGCGGCCACCGCCACGGTCCGACTCCAGACCAACCTGTGCATCCCCTCGTACCGCAACCCGTTCCTCCTCGCGAAGACCGTCGCCACGCTCGACGTGCTCTCAGAGGGCAGGGTCGTGCTCGGGATCGGCGCGGGGTACATGGAAGGTGAGTTTCGAGCCCTCGGTGTCGACTTCGACGAGCGCAACGACCTCACCGACGAGGCGATCGAGGTGATGCGGGCGACGTGGACGGGTGAGCGCGTGGTCCGCGACGGTCACCACTTCTTGGCAGCAGGGAACACGAGCCTCCCGAGACCGGCCCAGGAGGGCGGTCCGCCCATCTGGATCGGCGGCAACTCGATGCGGGCCGTGCGGCGTGCGGTCGACCTCGCCGACGGTTGGGCCCCGATGCCGAGCCCGGCGAAGGCCGAGAAGCGCCTGCACACCCCAGCGCTCGCGTCCCTCGACGATCTCGCCGCTCGCGTCGGACGCGCCCATGACTACGCCACTGAGGTCGGTCGTACCCAGCCGCTCGAGATCGTCTTCATGCCGCTGGGCCTCGACATGTTCACGAACGCGCCGGTGGAGGCGGCGCCGGTGGTCGAGAGCATCCGGGCACTGGCGGACGTGGGCGTCACGTATGCGACGATCAGCGTGACCGGGGACCGCCGCGACGAGGTGCTGGCGAACCTCGCGACGTTCCGGGACGAGATCCTCCCCGAGGTCGCCACCCTCTGACGCGACCGGTCGCACGATCTGGCACGATGCGGCCATGGCCGTACGCCGGGTGGTGACCGGGATCGACACCGACGGTCGGTCGGTGTTCCTCTCCGACGGGCCAGCGTTCGGCGGCGACCAGTGGGCCGAGGTGTGGACGACCGACCCGGCCCGGGGGGTCGACGCGGTGGTTGACCCGCGCGACGGACCGATGGTGCTCGAGCCACCCGCCGGGGGTGCGGCGTGGCGGGTGTTCGAGGTTCCTCCCGACGCAGTGATGCGGGAGGCGATGGCGGGCGCAGTCGGCACGATCGAAGGAATGGAGGCCGACGGGTTCCACACCACGCGGACCGTCGACTTCGTGATGGTGCTCGACGGTGAGGTCGTGCTCGAGCTCGACGACGGGGAGACACTCCTCGGCCCCGGCGACTGTGTCGTGCAGCGCTCGACCCGCCATGCATGGCGCAACCGGTCCGATACGCCGGTGCGCATGATGGGCGTGCTCCTCAGCCTCGATCCACCGCCGGGCTGACGCCCGATCGTTCGTCGGGCGCTTCGGGGCTATGCCTTCGTCTCGGGCGTGATCTCCTCGAACACCATGGTCATGACCATCGGGTCGAGCTGTAGCAGGTCGGTGTTGACCGTGATCTTCCCCTCCGCGAACCCGTTCTGGTTCGCCGCGGCGAAGTCGGCCCAGCTGTCGACCTCCACCTCGTAGATCGCGAGGTACTTCCGACCGGCCGCATCGTCGCCCGGCATGATCTGAGTGTCGGCGAGCTTGAAGCGGCGGGCCGACTGCACGCCGGGCAGCGCGAGCACCTCGCGCATGTGCACGTCGTCGTACCACTGGTTGAAGTCGTCGTGGACGTCGTCGCTCGCCGCATTCGCGAGGGCGAGGAAGATTCCCTTGGGCATGTCGTGCTCCTGTCGTCGGTCGGTCGGTGGGTCGATGTGGCTCGGTCAGCTCGTGAACCCTGCCACGAGTGCGCCGATCGTGTCCCGGCTGCTCTGGTATGGCATCGAGAGGCCGACCCGATCGACGGTGCCCGCATAGCGGGCTTCGAGGAGGCCGGCGATGTCGCCGGGCGCTCCGGTCACGACGATCGCCTCGACCACCTCGTCGGGGATGATGCTCGACAGCTCGTCCCAGCGGCCGGCCTTCGTCATGCGGTTCAGCTCGGTCTGGAGGTCGCCCCAGCCGTGGGCGTCGAGGGTCACCCGGTAGGCGGGCGTCGAGCCGTAGAAGCCGAGGAGCATGCGACTCCCGGCGCGCGCCGACTCCATCTCCTCGTCAGTGCTCCCGGTGCACACGATCGCGGTTGCGGAGATCGTGAAGTCGGCTCGGTCGCGGCCCGCGCGTCCGAGTCCTTCGGCGACGGCAACCGCCGCGTGGTCGGTCATGAACAGCCCGGTGTGGAACGGGTGCACGAGGAGCCCGTCACCGAACTCGCCGGCGCACGCGGTCATCTTCGGTCCGAGCGCGGCAACCCAGACGGGAGGCGGCCCGTGGGGGTTCGGCCCCGGGTCGAAGAAGGGGGTCATGAGCGTGTGGCGGTAGATCTCGCCGCGGTAGTCGAGCGGGGTGCCGTCGTTCCACGCGGTCTGGATCGCCTTGATCGCCTGGATCATCTCGCGCATCCGCGTGACCGGACGGCTCCACGTCATCGAGAAGCGGTGCTCGATGTGGGGGCGGATCTGCGAACCGAGCCCGAGGACGAAGCGCCCGTTCGACGACCGCTGGAGCCCGTCGGCCATCTGGGCCAGGTCCATCGGACTGCGGGCGAACGCGACGGCGATGTTGGTGAAGAGCTGGACGCGGGTGGTGTGCTCCGCCGCGAGGGCGAGCGCGAGGAAGGGTTCGTGCGGTCCCTCGGCGGTGTAGAGCCCGTGGAAGCCGAGTGCCTCGAGGTCCCGCGCGGCCGCTGGGGCGTCGGCAAGATCGCCGCGGAGGTAGTGGTCGACGAGCACGGCGCCGAACCTACCTGGCCAGCGTCACGACGAGACCTGCCACCGCGACGGCCAAGGTGCCGCTCGACACCGCCAGCAGCTCACTTGGGGCGCGTGGGGCCACGTCGTCGTTGCGCCGGTGCACGAAGCGCCAACCGAAGATCCCAATTCCCCAGCCGATCGCCGCGAGCGCGAGGAACGCGAAGGCAATCAGGTCGACGGGCTCGTATCCGCGCGTCCACACGCGTCGGACCATGATCGTGAGCGCGGCCAGGAGTGCGATCGCGCTGCGGGTCCAGGCGAGGTGGGTCCGTTCGGCGTAGAGCCCGGGGCCTTCCTGATCGATCTCGTCGCCCAACGCGGGATCGAACGGCATCGAGGGCTCGGCTCAGCCGGCGATCGCGACGACGGTGGCGATCGCCGAGATGATGCCGATGCCGATCGCGAGGATGACGGTCATCTGCGACGAGGGAAGCGGCTCACGGAGACGCATTGCACGGTCGTTCCGGTACCACGCTCGATAGCTCGCGGCTTCGAGCACCGCGCCGAGGAGGATGAGGGGGACGCCGATGAGCCGCCGGCCGAACTCGATGTCGAACTTGGGGAGGAGCTGCGTCGCCGCGATCCCGGTGACCACGAGCGCCAAAGAGGTCCGGCTCCAGGCGAGGAAGGTGCGCTCGTTCGCGAAGGTGAAACGGACGTCCGGTTCGGTCCCGAGATCGTGCAGCTGCGAACGTCGGTCGACGCTCATGCGGCGCTCGCCGCATCGACGACCGGATTCTCGATCGCGCCCACGCCTTCGATCTCGATCCGTACCACGTCGCCGGCTCGGAGGAACACGGGTGGCTGGCGGACGAACCCGACTCCCGACGGGGTACCGGTCGAGATCAGGTCACCCGGCACGAGCGTGCACGCAGTCGAGAGCGTCTCGATCTGCGCGGCACAGTTGAACACCATCTCCGCGGTGCTCTCGTCCTGCATGACCTCACCGTTCAGCAGCGTGCGCAGGCGCAGGTCCTGGGGGTCGCCGACCTCATCGGGCGTGACGATCCATGGTCCCGTCGGACCGTGCGTGTCGAACGACTTGCCGAGGGTCCATGTGGGCGACTTGTACTGCCAGTCGCGCACCGTGACGTCGTTGATGACGACGAATCCGGCGATGTGCTCGTGGGCCCGTGCAGCAGGGACGTTGCGGCATTCGCGGCCGATGACGACCCCGAGCTCGCCCTCGTAGTCGACGTCGGAGGAGACGCGCGGGATCACGATCGGGTCGTAGGGGCCCGTGATGCACGACACCTGCTTGTTGAAGAAGATCGGGAACGTCGGTGCGTCGCGGCCCGTCTCGCGGATGTGGTCTGCGTAGTTGATCCCGATCGCGAGGAACTTCGACGGGCTCGGCACCGGCGCAAGCAGACGGACCGCAGCGAGGGGATGGCGCGTCGTCGAGGCGCGCACCATCGCGGCGAGCGCGTCGACGCCGTCGGCGAGCAGCGCGATCGGCTCGACCGGTCCGAGGTCGACGACCTCGTCACCCTCGACGGCTCCGCCCGCGATCCTTCCCGTGTGCTCGAACCGGCAAACCCGCATGTGGGGGAGGCTAACGGCCTCCCCAGATGGTCCCCAGTGCCGGGATCAACCCCAGAACGCGTCTTCGACCGCCTGGTCGTGCGGCTTCTCGTCGATGCGCGCGATCAGCCCGTCCTCGATGGTGAACTCGAGCGTGGTGGTCCCGGCGTAGGTCTTGTCGCCCCTGGTTGCCGTGCCCTTGTGCACCGAGTCCACCCGGCTGTCGCCGACGGCGTCGACGCTCTGGAGGTCCACCGCGAACGTGCCCCCGGAGATCTCGAAGGTGTCGGCGTAGGACGCGAGCACGGCGTCGACACCTTCAAAGGTGCCAGAGACCTGGTTGTCGCCTGGCACGTGCTGCACGACATCGGGCTTCATGATCGAGCGCAGCCCATCCATGTCACCTGCACTGAACGCGTCGTACCCCTTGCGGACGAGGTCTTCGTTCGCGTTACCCATACTGTCCCCCTTGGCAAAGACCGCCCGTGTCGGGCGATCGTGCATTCATGTTCGCGACCGGGAGGCTATTCGGATTGCGGCAATTCGGCCACTGTCACCAGAGCTGATCGGTGTACGTGTCGGTCCCGGGGACGGTGGCGAGGAACGGGGAGGCGAAGACGATCTCGCCCAGGCCGGCATCACGGAACGAGTCGCCGAGGCCGGCGAAGGCGGCGTCCCAGGAGTCGAGCGGGTTGCCGTCGGTGAACGCGATCACCAGTACCCGGTTGGGCGCCTGGGTGTCCGGGACGTCGGCCGGGCGGTCCGAGCGCAGCGGCAGCGGCGTGCCGACGAGGGCCACGTCGGCCGGGCAGGGCAGCCCGTCGAGCCAGGCGGTGACCTGCTCGGCGGCCACGCCGTCGGCCATCTCGGCGACGAGCGTCACGATGCCCCCGTAGGCGCGGTCGAGGGCGAGCTCGACGGGCATCGAGGAGCCCGGTGCGTTCGCCTCGCCCGCGTACTCGTAGAGCGCGGTGTGGATGTGGTCGCGAGTCTCGAACATGCGGTCGTTGGCGTGGAGCCAGTTGACCTGCTCGACACCCCACTCGTTCCACTCGTCGTGATGGCCGTCGAGCACCCAGTAGATCGCGAGGTACGAGCCGGTCGACGGGTCCGGCGCGATGGGGGAGTCGACCGGGTACCGCTTCGCCTTGCAGTCGCGCGTCGCGACGTAGCGGGCGCCCGCGAACTGCCACTTGCCGACCATGCATCCGGCGTAGAAGTGGTCGCGCTCGTACCAGCGGTTGTAGGCGACCTCGTGACCCTTGTGCGGTTCCACCATCGTGAACAGCAGCGAGCCGACCCGGATCTGGCGGTCGTCGCGTGGCACGTCGGGGGTCTGGTAGCGCTGCTCGGAAGCCTTCATGTCTGCTCCTGGTTGCTCGGGGCGATGGTTGCTCGTTCGAGCAGCGCACGCTTGTCGATCTTCAGCATCGAGGTGGTCGGGAGGTCGTCGACGAGCACGACCCGGTCGGGAGCCTTGTAGTCGGTGAGGCGCTCCTTGCACCAGGCTCGCAGGGTCGCGGTCTCGAGGTCGCCTCGTGGGCCGGTGGCCTCGGGGACCACGAAGGCGACGCCGATCTCGCCGAGGTCGGCGTCCGGCGCGCCGACGACCGCTGCCCGGGCGATCCCAGGGTGCTCGCTCAGCACCTTCTCGACCTCGGCGGGATAGATGTTGTACCCGCCGCGGATGTACATCTCCTTGAGGCGCCCCACGAGGCGGAGGTTGCCGTCGGGATCGATGAACCCGAGGTCGCCGGTGTGGAGCCAGCCGTCCTCATCAATGACAGTCGCGGTGAGGTCGGGATCGCGCCAGTACCCGCGCATCATCGCCGGCGAGCGGGAAAGGACTTCGCCGACCTCGCCGTCGGCCCGGTCGGTGCCCGGTTGGTTGGTGCCGGGTCGGTCGGGTGCCGGGGCCGAGTCGACGATGCGTAGCTCGACCTCGGCCGTCGGTCGACCGACCGTGTGCGCGATGACGTCGGGCGGGTCGTTGGCGAGGGTGCTCGTGGTGACACCGGCCTCGGTGCTCGTGTAGCGGGTGATCACTGGGCAGCCAAGCGTCGCGCGCATCCTCCGCACCAGCTCGGGTGGGATGGTGGCTGCACCGATACCGGCGACGCGCAAGCCCGAGAAGTCGGTGGTCGCGACGTCGGGGTGGTCGAGCACGCGCTGCCACTGCGTCGGGACACCCGTGGCCATGGTGATGGCTTCGTCGCGGATGAGGCGGAGTGTCTCTTCCGCCGACCATGGTTCGCGGCCGAGGACGATCGTGGTGACGTTGGCGAGCTCGTCCCACATGCGGGTCATGTAGCCGACGTGGGGGAAGGGGAGCACGACGAGGCGACGGTCCCCCGGGCTGGTGAGCTCGCCCACGTTGCGCGAGATCGCAGCCTGGCGCTCGTGGTCGTACACCGCACCCTTCGGGACGCCGGTGGTGCCACTCGTCCAGACGATGCACGTGGGGTCGGTGGGGTCGAGACGGGGGAGGCGCATCGGCG
>JANOWV010000009.1:0-1696 GCA_031418075.1 Actinomycetes bacterium | reverse complement strand
TGCTCCGACGTCGGGTAGTCGCCGAGGCCACCGAGGTACACGATTCGACCGACGCCCGCGCGCGCCACACAACGCCCGAACGACGCAGCAAGCCGGCGGTCGCGCGCGCGGAAGTCGCCGACGTCGAGCGAGTGCACCAAGTAGTAGGCGACGTCGACACCGGCGAGCGCGGAGACAACGGCGTCCTCGTCGCCGACATCGACCGAGTGCCCGGTCGCACCGGCCAGCTCCGGCGATCGTCGACCGAGCGCGAGCACGTCGTGCTCCGCAACCAGCATCGCGACCAGGCTCCTGCCGACGAAACCAGTGGCCCCCGCGACCGCGATCTTCATCCCCAGACTGTGGCCTACCAGGCGCACCGATGTCGGGTCCGGAGCTTCTGGGGCTTGCGGAATCGTCAGGGGCGGCGGGCCAGGATCTCCGCCGCGACGCGTTCGCCGGACTGGGCGGCGCCGTCCATGTAGCCGCACCACTCGGTGGCGGTCTCGGTGCCGGCCCAGTGCAGGCGACCGACGGGTGCGCGCAGCGCGGGCCCATACTGCGTCCAGGTGCCGGGGGTGAAGAGGGCCGCGTAGCAGCCCCGCGTCCACTCTTCTGCGGCCCAGTCGACCGCCACGAAGTCGACCGGCGACGCCGCGCGTGGACCGAAGAACGTCACGAGCGAGGCCAGCACCGCAGTTCGCAGCTCGGCGGGCGAGGCACCGCTGAACGCGCGGGCGTGCTCCCCCTCCAAGAACGCGAGCAGGACGCCGGGCGACCCCGTCGCAGCCGAGTTCGGAAAGGGCGGGGAGTTGTCGAACACCACCTTCACCGGGCCGGTGTCGCTCGTCGCCTGTCCGCTCAAACCGTCGTCCCGCCAGAACGGCGTGTCATAGACCGCGTGGCACTTGATCACCGAGCCCATCGGGAGGCGCTGCGTGAGCTGGTCGCGTGCGGCGGGCAGGACCGGCGAGTAGTCGATCCGGGCCGCGAGCGGCGGCGGGACGGCGACGACCGCGTGACGCGCCACGACCTCGAGTCCGTCGGCCGCCAATGTCACAGCATCGTCGGTCTGCACGATCCGGCGTACCGGCGCGGAGAGACGTACCCGTGGCCCGAGCTCCGACGCGAGCGCGAGGGGCAGCAGCTGCGAACCACCGACGAAGCGGTCCTGCTGCGCACCATTGTGGGTACCGGTGAGCGCATCGACGCCACGACCGGAGTGCGTGTAGAAGAGCGCGTGCAGCAGCGAGAGGTCCGCGGGCTCCGCGGCGAAGACGGCCTCGGCGAAGAGCGCGAACAGCGCTCGCCCGCCTTTCGTCTTCGCGTGTCGTCGCACCCAGGTCTCCATCGTCTGACCGTCGAGGTCGGCCGCACCGTTCGCGGTCCACGGGGCA
The DNA here is from genome assembly GCA_031418075.1 of Actinomycetes bacterium. GTDB lineage: Bacteria > Actinomycetota > Acidimicrobiia > IMCC26256 > PALSA-555 > DASUAO01. The sequence goes on along the minus strand of JANOWV010000009.1, from coordinate 320 downwards.
TCGAGGGGGATCCGGCGAGCGAGTCGGTCGAAGCGGGCTTGCGCCCAGGCCATGTCGGCGAGGACGAGCGGACTCAGCTTCGGGATCGTGCCCCGGTAGCGGCCAGCGCGGCCATGGAAGTGGAGCACGTGCTGACCCTCGTTCCAGGTCGGGAAGGTCTCGAGGCCGAGCTCGGACACGAGCGCGGCCATGCGGTCCTGGCCCGGCCCGATCCACTGGCCGCCCACCTCGACCACGGTGCCGTCAGCGAGCCGATGATTCCGGACCCGGCCCCCCACCCGGTCGCGAGCCTCGAGCACCACCACCTCTCGGCCCTCGGC
>JANOWV010000008.1:0-3749 GCA_031418075.1 Actinomycetes bacterium | reverse complement strand
AGGTCCGACGAAACGTCGAACCAACTTTCCTGCGACCCGGTCAGCCGCCGAAGTTGACGGTGACGAACATCGGTCCGTCGCCGGACATGGTGTACGCGACGGCGAGGGTGTTGAACTGTCCGCCTACGATGTTGGCGCGGTGGCCGCTCGAGTTCATCCACGCGCTCTCCATCGCTTCGGATGAGAGCGACTGCGGACCGCGGAGGAGGTTCTCGCCGAGCGCGCGGTAGGCGTTGTACGCAGACGTCCGGATCACCGCATCGAGGTCCCGGTGGCTCAGCGAACCCACTCCGGCGAGCTGGGTGCTCCACTCGGACGCCAGGCACCACAGCTGCGGGTTCCAGCTGAGCGGCCCGAGTCCGTTCGCCGCCCGATCGGCGTTGGTGAGCGTCAGGATGTTCGCCGAGATCGCGTCGGGTGGGGTGGCGGGACCGACGCACGCGGGCGGACCGGCCGAGACGCGCGGGCCACATGCCGCGCCGATGACGGCGATCACGAGCGCGATGCCGGCGATCCGCCAACGTCGAGCCCGAGTCCGCGGTGCCGCGCGTTCGAGGTCCTGAACTCTCTGCATCAGTGGCGTTGTCGGCGCCCAACGCCGAGAACTTGAGTCGCCGGGCCGATTTCGCCGGGACCGCTACTCGCGGGGCTGCTCCGGTGCACGTCCGGCATCGAGCATCGCAGTGAACCGATCGAGGAGGCCGTCGACGCCGGCACCGTGGAGGGTCATCCCGCCGTCGATCACCAGGTTCTGACCCGTGACGAACCGGGCCAGGTCCGAGCACAAGAAGACGACCACGTCGGCGATGTCCTCGGGCGCCCCGATCCGCCCGAGCGGTGTCTTCGCCACCATGTGGGGCACGGTCCACTCGAAACCGGTGAGGAGCACGTCGGTCAGGCCGGTGTGGATCATCCCGGGGGAGACCGCGTTCACCCTGATCGTCGGCCCGTACTCGAGCGCGGCGGTTGCTGTGAGCGCGGCACGGCAGCTTTGGCCGCAGCGTAGGGAGCTTCGCCGGCCGCGGGACGGGTCCCGCTGATCGAGGCCGTCGACACGATCGCGCCGCTGCCCGACTCGAGCAGATGGGGGATTGCAGCTCGGAAGCCGTGGAACACCCCGGTGAGGTTGAGGCCGACGATCGTGTTCCACTCGTCGAGGTCCCACTCGTGTAGCCGCGACATGTTGGACCCGCCCGCGTTGTTGAACAACGTGGTGAGCCCGCCGAGGCGCTTGGCTGCGTCGGTGACCGCCGCGTCGAGTGCCGCATAGTCGGTGACGTCGACGGGATACGCGATCCCGTCGATCTCGTCCGCGACGGTCGACGCCTTGTCGCCGTCGAGGTCTGCCACAGCAACGGCGGCGCCCTCGGCGGCCATGCGTCGGCAGGTCGCGGCTCCGATGCCGGAGCCTCCGCCAGTGATGAAGGCCCGTCGTCCGTCGAGCAGTCCCATCCGCCCCCCCAGTCGTGCCCCCGGTCGGAGGCGTGCGGCGACCATGATGGTCCGACCATGTGGAAGGCGACGATCCGGGGCCTGTTCGCCCGCAAGATCCGGCTCGTCCTCACGGCAACTGCGGTGCTCCTCGGAGTGAGCTTCGTCGCCGGCACGTACGTGCTCACCGACACGCTCGACCGGTCCTTCCAGGGGGTCTTCAACCAGTCGGTCGAAGGCATCGACGCCGTCGTGCGTCTGCGCCCACCGTTCGGTGGCGACGGAGAGCGCGACCGCTTCCCGCAGTCCGTAGCGGAGCAGGTCGGGGCGGTCGACGGCGTGCGAGCCGCGACCGGCTTCGTCCAGGGGTACGCGCAGTTCGTCGGCCGAGACGGTGACGCGATCCAGACCGGTGGCGCGCCGACGTTCGGGATCTCTTGGGCCCAGCGCGGCCGGGACGGACCGCTACGACTCGTCGAACTCGACGGCCAGACCGTGAAGAGCCGACCTCCCCGGGCACCGCACGAGGTTGCGATGGACGCCGGTACGGCGCGACGCAACGGCTTCTCGGTGGGCGACCAGGTCGACGTCCTCACGCTCGGCCCCAAGGAGCCCTACCGCATCGTCGGGCTGTTCGGCTTCGGGAACGCCGAGGAGCTCGGCGCAGTGACCTTCGCCGCGTTCGACCTCACCACAGCGCAGCAGGCGGTCGGTGCACCGGGTCTCGTCGACGCGATCAACGTCACCGCCGAACCCGGGGTCGACCTTCGTGATCTTCGGACGCGGATCGCAACCGTGCTCGGCGGTGGGTACGACGTCTCCACGGGACAGCAGGTCGCCGCGGACCGCGGCGAGCAGGTCCTGAGCTTCCTCACGCTCCTCACCCAGCTGCTGCTCGGCTTCGCCGCGATCGGGCTCGTCGTCGGGGCGTTCATCATCTTCAACACGTTCACGATCCTCGTCGCGCAGCGGACGCGCGAGCTCGGGCTCTTGCGGGCGATGGGCGCGAGTCGACGGCAGGTGATCGGATCCGTCATCGGGGAGGCCGCCGTCGTGGGCGCGATCGCGTCGGCAGCAGGGCTCGCGGCGGGCGTTGGGCTCGCGAGCCTGTTGCTCGGGCTCACTGGGTCCTTGGGCTTCGACGTGCCCGAAGGGTCGATCGTGCTGCGCGGCCGGACGATCGTGGTGGCGGTCGTCGTGGGGTTGGTCGTGACGGTGGTGTCGTCGATCTGGCCGGCGCTGCGGGCGTCGCGCGTGCCGCCCATGGCGGCGATCAACGACGTCGGGTTGACGAAGGAACGTTCACTACGCCGTCGGGCTGCCCTCGGTTCGCTGGTCGGCCTGGCCGGAATCCACGTCGACGTGATCGGACTCGATCGGACACGCGACACTACGAAGGCGATCGATGAGATCTGGATCGTTGCCGTCGGTGCACTGCTGGTGTTCTTCGGTGTTGTGGTGCTCCTCGCCGCGTTCGCCCGTCCGCTCGCCGCCGTGCTCGGAGCCCCACTTCGGGCCTTCGGTGTCACGGGGAACCTGGCCCGCGGCAACGCGACGCGCAACCCTCGACGCACTGCCGCAACGGCATCGGCGCTCGTGATCGGGCTCGCGCTCGTCGGTCTCGTCTCGATCTTCGGTGCGTCGGCGAAGTCGTCGGTCAAGGCGGCGGTCGACCGCGGGATCCGGGCCGACGTCGTGTTGAAGGCACAGCAGTTCACGGCGTTCTCCCCGCAGGTCGCGCAGCGGCTCACCGGGCTTCCGGAGCTGCGAGCGGTCGCGGCCTTCCGGTTCGGGAAGGTCCGGGTGCAGACCGAGGAGGAGACGGTGGCGGGCGTCGATCCCACCCAGCTGGGCCCGGTCACCTCGCTGCGCGTCCGCGCCGGGAGCATCGCCGGGATGGGTGACGACGGCATCCTGGTCCAGACCGAGGCGGCGCGGCGGTACGACCTCGGCGTGGGCGATGAGGTCCAGATGCAGTTCCCGCAGGGGTTCCAGCTCGTGCGCGTCGCCGGCGTCTACGAGCAGGCCGACTTCACCGGTGGGTTCCCGGTCGACTGGATCGTGGCGTGGCCGGCGTACGTCCAGGGCTTCGGTGCCGACGACCAGGACTCGCTCGTCTACATCAAAGCGGCCGCAGGTGTCGGCGCCGCCCGCAAGGCCGTGCAGGGTGTTGTCGCCGAGGACTTCCCGAACGTCGACGTGTTCTCCCGCGATGCGTACCGCAGTGACCAGGAAGCAGCGATCGACCGGTTCCTCGCGGTGACGGTCGCCCTGCTGTTGCTCTCGGAGCTCATCGCTGTGCTCGGCATCGTGAACAC
>JANOWV010000007.1:0-4487 GCA_031418075.1 Actinomycetes bacterium | reverse complement strand
GGTGCTCGACTCGGCCGAGATCGGCGACATCGTCGGGGGCGACGCTTCGCGGTCGACGAGAGCGGGTCAGAGTGTGTGTCGATGGTTCGTGAAGGGTGCAGTCGCCGACGAGGGCGAGCGGACGGTGGTCCTCGTCAGCGTCGAGCGCTATGTCGGTCGTGCAAAGCGCGACATCGCCCAGAACGCCAAGGAGCCCAGCGCCATCAGGGTCCGAGGGATGACCGGCGCCGACATCGCCTTCTACGACCTGCGCGTCGTGCCCCCGACCATCACGGTCGTGATCGGGAAGCGACTCTTCGTCGTGCAGATGAACGCCCTCGACACGAAGGACGAGACCGTGGATGCGCTCACCGCGCTCGCCGAAGGCGTGCTCGAGCACCTCTGACCCGCGTCGGCCCGTCAGAGACGTTCCAGCTGATCCATTCGGTCGCGTGCCGCGAACCGGGCGTGCAGCTCGTCGCGGTCGGCGACACTCATCACTCGCAGCGGCGTGCCCTTGGTCTCGCGCCAGAACACGTCGTCGTCGACCATCCAGTGCTCCCGACGCAGGAGTCGCTTCAGCACCTTCTGGGTCTCGGTCTTGGGCATCTCGGCCGCGATGCGCACGTACCGCGGCGACCACTTCGTGCCCAGATCGGGTTGCTCGTCGAGGAACTCGTCGAAGTCGGCGGGATCGAACCTCGTCCCGGGTCGTAGCTCGATCGCGGCCATCACCTGGTCGCCGACCTCCTCGTCGGGGACTGCGTAGACCGCGGCGAGGACGACATCGGGGTGCCGGGCGAGGATCCGCTCGACCGGTGCAGCTGCGAAGTTCTCGCCGTCGACGCGCAGCCACTCGAAGTCGCGGCCCGCGAAGTAGAAGTAGCCCGCGTCGTCCCGGTAGCCGAGGTCACCGGTCCAGTACCAGCCGTCGCGGACGCGCTCCGCGTTGGCCTCGTCGTTCTTGTAGTAGCCCTCGAAGATCGAGGCGCCGCCCTTGTTGACGATCTCGCCGATCGCCGCCTCGGAGTTCAAAAGATGCCCGGCCGCGTCGAACTCCGCGCGCACGCATTCCTCACCGGTCTCGGCATCGACGATCGCGATGCCTTCACCGCCGAGGCCGAGTGCCCCTTTCGGCATGTCGGGCGTGCGGCTGATGTTGGCGCCACCCTCGGTGGATCCGTAGCCGTCGATCACGGGGACCCCGAAGCGCTTCGAGAACCGCTCGATGTCGAGGTCGGCGGCCTCGTTGCCGAACACGAACTGCAGCGTGTTGTCGGCGTCGTCCGGCTGTTCGGGCGTCGCGAGGATGTACGACAGTGGTTTGCCGACGTAGTTGAAGTACGTGACCCGGTGCTCCCGAACGTCGGGGAGGAAACCCGAGGCCGAGAACCGTCGGCGCATCACCGCGGCGGCGCCGGAGATCACCCATGGGGCGAAGGTCGTGATGATCGCGTTCGAATGGAACAACGGCATCACCTGGTACATCACGGTGCCGGGGCCGAAGCCGAGCATCTCGGTGAGCGTCGTGCTCGACCCGAGCAATCGGGCTTGCGACATGATGCACGCCTTCGGCGCGCCGCTCGTCCCCGAGGTGAAGAGCAGCAAGTAGAGGACCGAGTCGTCGACGGATTCCTCGGGGAGGGCGCTGCCCGCGAACGGCTCGAGCGCGTCGCGGTACTCGGGAGTGTCGATGTCGAGGACGTGGCCATTCGCGACGCCGAGGTCGAGCCCGTCGAGGAGGCTGCCGTGGCGACCCTCGGTGACGATGATCTGGCAGTCGGTGTGCGTGATGTCGCGGGCGAGCTCCGCGCCGCGCCGCGTCGGGTTGATGCCGACGATGACCGCGTTCACCATCGCGGCCGCGCACAGCCACATGGGGAACTCGGGGATGTTGTCGAAGAGCACGCCGACATGGGGCGGCTGACCGGGGGTGAGGTGGTGGCGTAGGTACGCGGCGCGGGCCGAGATCGCGTCGACGACTTCTCCCCACGTGAGGGTGGTTCCCTCGAAGTGGATCGCGGGCAGGTCCTGATCGCCCGCGGCTCGGGCGCGCACGTGTTCGGCGATGCTGCTCATGCAGTGAACGCCAGGGCGAGGCCCGGGCGGGCCCAATCCATCTCGACGAGTCGACCGGATGCCGAAAGGGTCACGAACGCGGTCCGCAGGTCGGGCCCGCCGAACGCGACGTTCGTGGTCATCGGCTCACTGATCGGTACGTAGGAGTGGCCCGAGCCGTCGGCTGCCACGATGCACAGACCGGCGCCGATCGCCGCGACGACGACGTCGCCGTCGGCCTCGACCGCGAGCGAGTCGAAGTGGCCCTTGGTCGCCTCGACCACGGTGGGTGCGGGGCTCGCGACCGTCCCGGGCGCGGTGATGTCCCAGGCGAGCAACCGGCCGGTGAAGCTCTCGGCCACATAGACGCGGTCGCCGGCGGGAGAGAGCCCCACGCCGTTGGGGCCGTTGAGCCCACGCGCGGCCTGCACGATGTGGGATCCGTCAGTGGTGGCATAGAAGAGCGAGCCGCGGTCGGCGGTGCGGGGCCGGGTCTTGCCGAAGTCGGTGAACCAGAAGCCGCCCGCGGCGTCGAAGACGATGTCGTTGGGGCCCTGGAAGGTGAGTCCGTCGCACTCCCGGTAGATGGTGGTGTGCGCGCCGGTCGCGAGGTCGACCCGGTCGACCCACCCGCCCTGGAAGTCGGGCGGCTCGTTGCTCATGGTCGTCAGGTCGAAGGGGATGACGTTGCCGTTGATCTCGCTCCACAGGAAGCCGCCGTTGTTCACGACGTAGGCGGCGCCGTCGGGGCCGATGGCGGCGCCGTTCGGGCCACCGCCGACGTCGGCGACGATCTCGGCTGTGCCGCCCCCTGTCGGGACGCGGGAGAGTGTCCCCCGGTGGATCTCCACCACGAGCACCGATCCGTCGTCCATCACCACCGGGCCCTCGGGGAACTCGAGGCCGGTAGCGAGCTCGCGTGTCTCGGGGTTCTGGGTCATCGAAGCACCTCCGGGAGACTGTCTAGCCGAGGGGCGCGCGGCCGTGAATTGCGTCCGGTGAGCGGGGCTACCTTGACCCGATGACGCCGAGTACTCCACGCGACTGGGGCACCGACTGGGTGATCGACGCCGACGCCCACATCACCGAGCCTGGCGACCTCTGGTCGAGCCGGCTCCCGGCCAAGCTCCGCGACCGCGGGCCCCAGCTGCGCCGCGATCCCGAGACCGGACGCGACGGGTGGCACCTCGGTGACAGCAAGGCGTTCGCCTCGGTCGGGCACACCGCCGTGGCGGGCTGGCCCGAGCCGTTCCCGGCCTCGCCCCGCAACATGGACGAGGTGCCGCTGGCCGCGTACGACGCGGACGCACGGCTCGCGTACCTCGACGAGATCGGCGCCTGGGCGCAGGTGATGTACCCGAACGTCGGGGGCTTCGGCGGCCAGGGGTTCCTCCGCCTCGACGATGCCGAGCTCCAGCTCGCGTGCGTGCGCGCCTACAACGACTTCCTCACCGAGTGGTGCGCCACCGACTCGCGGCGACTGCTCGCGATTGCGGCAACACCGTTCTGGGACGTCGACGCCGCGGTGGTCGAGGTGCAGCGATGCGCCGAGCTCGGCCACCGTGGCGTCCTGTTCACGGGGGAGCCCCACCGGTTCGGGCTCCCGTACATCGGTGACCGCCACTGGGATCCGCTCTGGTCCGTCGCGCAGGAGGCCGGACTCCCGATCAGCTTCCACATCGGCAGCGGCGACTTCCTCGGCGACTTCTCGCCGGCCCGTCTCGACGCACATGGGATGGGCGCGGTCCACGTGTCGACGTCGGTGAGCCTGTTCCTGGGGAACGGGTTGCAGATCGTGGACCTGCTCACGTGCGGCCTGCTCGCGCGTTTCCCCGACCTGAAGTTCGTGTCGGTCGAGAGCGGCGTCGGCTTCCTGCCGTTCGCGCTCGAGGCGCTCGACTACGCCTACGGCCAGTCGTCGATGGCTCGCGACCGTCCGGGCGAAGGGCTGCCGAGCGAGTACTTCCACCGGCAGGTGTACGGGTGCACCTTCTTCGAGACACAAGGACTCGGACGCGTCGTCGACGCGATCGGTGCCGACAACCTCCTGTTCGAGACTGACTACCCGCACCCCATCTGTCTCTACGGCAACGTGCGCGAGGTCATCGAGGCGACCTTCGCCGATCAGCCTGATGAGGTGCGCCGTAAGGTGCTCTGGGAGAACTCGGCCGCGCTGTACGGCGTCGACGTGCCCGACGTCGTCCCCGCTTAGCCCCGAGCCGCCTATCCGCCGAGCGCCTTCGTGGCCCGCTCCGGGTCGTGGAACTCGCGCCAGAAGCGGATGCCTGCCTCGTCGACTCTGAATACACCGATGTAGTCGTTGATGTACTGGTTGCCGTTGTGCTTCACCGTGCCTTCGCTGTGGTACTCAGCGATGATCAGATCGGGATCGGCACCGAGGTACACCTCGACGACCTCGATCGCGAACGGCTCGAACATCCCGCCGATCA
>JANOWV010000006.1:0-1539 GCA_031418075.1 Actinomycetes bacterium | reverse complement strand
CCGGCCGCTGACGGCTCGGCGGGGGACGCGACGGTCCTCCGGTTCGCGTCGTTCAACATCCGTCACGGCGCCGACGCCGCGGGAAAGGTCCGCATGCCCGGGCTCGCGCGCGCCTGCAGCGACCTGCACGCCGACGTTCTCGGTCTCCAGGAGGTGCAGGGCGGGTGGCGTCGCACCTGGTTCCTCGACCAGGGCGCGGTCGTGGCGCGCTTCACGGGTGCTCGACACATGAGCGGGCCCGCGGCGCATCGCGGGCTGCTCAAGACCTATGGGAACTCGCTCGTCGTTCGGGGGCGCATCGCCGAGGTGGCGTTGCTCGACCTGCCGCGAGCCGAGGAGCGCGAACCTCGTGCTGCGCTCGTCGCCCGGGTGACCGTGCGCGGCATCTCGGTGTCGGTCGCGGTCACCCACCTGCAACACCGACCGAAGCGGTTCGCTCACCTGGCCCACGACGCGCCGGAGCAGCTGCGCTACGTCCTCGACGCACTCGGTGAGCGTCCGGGCCCGCGGGTGCTCCTCGGAGACCTCAACCTGGAGCCGGAGGACACGGCCCGGACCTTCGCCGCGGCGGGCATGACCGTCGCCGAGCCCGGGCCGAGCTTCCCGGCGCACGACCCGCGTCGCCGGCTCGACTATGTCGCCGTCGACGGGCTCGAGATCCGACGCTCATGGGTAGCTGACCGGTCGCCGGTGAGCGACCACCGGGCCGTTCTCGCCGAGCTCGTGCCGGAGGCGCGGGGCTAGGAGGGAGTCGGCCATGATGGCGGTCGTGGAGACGCGCATCGAGGTCCATCTCATCGACGGCACGTACGAGCTGTTCCGCCATTACTACGGCGCACCCGAGCACCTCGACCCCGATGGCATCGACGTCGGAGCGGTGCGTGGCGTCGTGCGCTCGATGCTCGAGCTCCTCGACGGCGGCGCAACGCATGTCGGCGTCGCAACAGACCATGTCGTGGAGTCCTTCCGCAACGCGCTCTACGACGGGTACAAGACCGGCGAGGGCATCGACCCGGTGCTCTTCGCCCAGTTCCCGATCCTCGAGGATGCACTCCGCGCGCTGGGGCTGACGGTCTGGGCCGAGGTGGAGCTCGAGGCCGACGACGCACTCGCTTCGGCCGCGGCGGTTGCGTTCGCCGACCCGACGGTGCACCGCGCAGTGATCTGCACCCCGGACAAGGACCTGGCGCAGTGTGTGCAGGACCCCCGCATCGTCCAGCTGGACCGCCGCGCCGAGAAGGTGTTCGACGAAGCCGCGGTGCGGGAGAAGTTCGGGGTCGACCCGGCCTCCATTCCGGACTGGCTCGCCCTGGTGGGGGACACCGCCGACGGGTTCCCGGGCCTGAAGGGGTGGGGGGCGAAGTCGGCGTCGGCGGTCCTGGCTCGCTACGAGACGTTGGAAGGGATCCCCGACGACGCGTCCGAATGGGATCTCGAGGTGCGCAGCGCGGCACGGCTGGCCGAGACCCTGCGCGGGCACCGCGACGATGCCCTCCTGTTCCGGACGCTCGCGACGTTGCGCACGGACGGCAAGGTCGG
>JANOWV010000005.1:0-4774 GCA_031418075.1 Actinomycetes bacterium | reverse complement strand
GGTTCGATTCCCGTCACCCGCTCCGCTGAACCCGACCGCCGAGGGGTCCGGGCAGGACGAGAGCTCGATCTGCTCCGTGGTCGCGGTCGTGCCACTCACGGGAGGGAGGCTGCTCCCACAGCTGTTCTGGGTGTAATCGATGATCCGCTGCGCTGCCGCGCCCACGCGATCCCGTAGCTGGGTACCGTCGGGTGCATGCGACGAGGCCGTCCTGACCTCTTCACCGAGGTGACGGGCCTGCAGGCACGCCTGCGGGCCGACCACGCGAGCCCCTGGGCCGACGAGCTCGACGACGCGGTCCTCGGTGGGGCGACGGGCACGGAGATCCGCGGAAGGGTGGGTGCCGTGCTCGACCGTGTCCGCAGGGCAGGCGACGTCCCCACGGCCGACCGTCGGACTGCTGCGCGGCTCCTCCGAACCATCCGCCGTGACGCGCGTCGGCCATGAGGCGCCTCGCGACCGCACTGCTGCTGCTCGCGGGCACGTGCTGGATTGGGGCGGCGTTCGCTTCGGCGCAGACCACACCGACCGCGACGTTGGCGTCGGAGCAGCAGATGAAGCTCTTCTACCAACAGGGCATCGCTCGGGTGAAGGGCGGCTGGGTGCTTTCGGGGACCAACGCGATCGCGCGAGTCGACGACAAGTTCCGACCCGAGGTCACCGTCAACCCGGCGATCCCGACCGAATGGCGGGTCAAGGGCTACAACCACGTCGGCGACATCGACGTCGTGGGTGACTACGTCTACGCGCCGTGGGAGCAGGCGGACTACACCAAGGGCGAGCAGGTCACCGCGCGCTACCTCGTGAAGAACCTGAAGTTCGTCGACGCCACCATCGTGGCCCAGCACGAGAACTCGTTCGTCACCGTCGATCCAAAGACGAAGATCCTCTACTCGTTCGACAACTTCGGTGGAGACGCGTTCTTCCGCTACGACCTCCGCGAGGGCTTCGCTCCGCTCCCGCCGCTGGCGATGAGCGCGTTCGTCGACAAGGTCCAGGGCGCCGACGTGCGGGGTGGCGCGATCTGGCTCTCGACGACGGATCCGAACAATGGTCTCTATCGGGTCGACCTGAAGACCGGCGTCGTCGACGCGCTCGGGTCAGCCGGGCACCCAGGCGGAGAAGGCGAGGGGATCGACGCGACGCCGCTCCCGTCGGGGCGACTGCACACGCTGACCGTGGACGCCGCCGGGGCACCGATCTGGCTCGGTCACTTCCGTGTGACCGGCTGAACGGCGCCGGCGGTGCACGCGATCAGGCGGCGAGGTCGAGCACAGCACGCCGACGACCGCCACGAGTGAACCGACGCGAAACGAAGTAGCCGAACCCGACGATCGGGACTGCGGCGAGCGCGTCGACGAAGTAGTGGTTCCCGGAGACGACGATCGCCAGGACGGTGACCACCGGATAGGCGATCGCGGCGCCCTTGACCCACCGACGCGAGACCCTCGGCACCACGATGCAGGCGCAGATGAGCGCCCACACCGCGTGCATGCTCGGCATCGCCGCGTACTGGTTGGCGACCCCGCCGCCCGAAGAGAACGACCAGAGCGCCGAGAACGAACCCAACGTGTCGCGGAAGATCGGTGTCCCACCGCTGCCATCGAGGAGCCGGGGCGGGGTCGCGGGCCAGACAGCCTGGATCGCGAGCGCTGCGACCGCGCTGATCACCAGCGTGTTGCGCCAGCGCGGGTAGTCGTTCGGATAGCTCCGGTAGAGCCAGACTAACACCGCGGCGGTGGCCGCGAAGTGCATGAGGCCGTACCACCAGTTCGCGAGGGCCCCGAACACGGAAGGTCCGAAGCCGAGCACTGCGTGCTGGATCGCGTGCTCGTGGAACAAGCCGAACGTCCGCTCGAACGCGACCAGCCCGTCGCCGTGACCGAGCGCGCTGACCGGGATCCCCGGCGGTGAGATCGCCGGGAGCAACACCCCGGCGACCAGCACCACTACCAGCACCATTGAGACCTCGGCCCACCAGCGAAGCGACCCTCCACCGGAGAGCTGCCGGGCGCGGAACGCCCGGCGCCACGTCGAGACGGCGACGCGTTCAGGCAACGCGGACCTTCTGTGCCTCGTCGCCGCGGCGGCCTTCGCCGATGTCGAACGTGACGACCTGACCCGGGTCGAGCGAGCGGTAGCCACCGCCCTCGATCGAGGAGAAGTGGACGAACAGGTCCGCCCGTCCCTCACTCTCGATGAAGCCGAAGCCCTTGCGAGCGTCGAACCACTTCACGATTCCGGTGGGGACACCGTTGCCGGTGGGTGCACGCTCGCCCGAGGGAGCGCCGTTGCCATTCGCGACCGTCGTGGTCGCCCGGCCAGCGTCGCCGTTGGAGCGCTCCGAACGGGGGCGCTCGTCGCGGTGCTCGACCCTGGCAGGCATGCGATCACGATCTCTCGGTCCCGATGCGTGCCCACGGTCGGGCGTCTCAGCAGCGCGATCGCGCTCCCGCGGCGTCGACCCGGCTGGGCGCTCACCCGGCGTGTCGGCGAGCAGGCCTGGGATCCCGAGTCCGACCGGGAGGCTCAGCGTCTTCTGCATCCGCTTCGCGAGCGCGGTCTGGTCGCGGTCGACGAGCGACACGACGTGTCCTGACGCACCCGCTCGGCCGGTACGGCCCGAACGGTGCGTGTAGTCCTTGGAGTCGGCCGGCGGGTCGAAGTGCACCACGCACGCCACATCGTCGACGTGGATGCCGCGCGCGGCGACATCAGTCGCGATGAGCGCCTGCACCTGGCCTCTCGAGAAGCTCTCGAGCGCGCGGTCGCGCTGGCCCTGCGAGCGGCCACCGTGGATGGCGACCGTGCGCAGCCCGGCCCGATCGAGGTCGCGCGACACGCGGTCGGCGCGGCGCTTCGTGCGGCAGAAGACGATCGTCGGACCGGCGTCCTTGATGAGGTCGGCGCACACTTCGAGCCGGTCACCGTTGTCGATCTTCCAGAAGTGGTGCTCGACGAGGACGTCTTCCTGCGCCGGCTCCGGAAGACGGTGCACGACCGGGTCGTGCTGGTAACGACGTACGAGGACGTCGACAGCGCCGTCGAGCGTCGCCGAGAAGAGCAGCGTCTGACGGTCTTCCGCGGTCCGGTCGAGGAGACGCTTGACCTCGGGCAGGAAGCCCATGTCGGCCATGCGGTCGGCTTCGTCGACGACCACGAAGCTGACTTCGCTCAGGTCGACGTCGCGGGTGCCGACGAGGTCGGCGAGACGACCGGGGCAGGCAACGAGGACGTCGACCCCCCGACGGAGTGCCTTGCGCTGTGCTCCGTAGCCGACGCCGCCGTAGACGGTGGCGACGCGCAGCTTGCGGGGACCGCCGATCATGGTGAGCTCACGCTCGACCTGCGCCGCGAGCTCGCGGGTGGGGACGAGCACGAGGCCCGACGGACGCCCTGGGCGTCCCTGGGCGACGCGCATCGCGAGCGGAATTCCGAACGCGAGCGTCTTGCCCGAGCCGGTGGGCGCACGTCCGCAGACGTCGCGGCCCGCACAGCCGTCGGGGATGGTCAGGGTCTGGATGGGGAAGGGGGATTCGATGCCTCGGGCTCTGAGCGACTCGCTCAGGTCGCGAGGCACGCCGAGATCGGCAAAGGACGTGGACATGTGTTGGATGCTCCGTGGTTGCGCTCGTCCCTAGGTGGACGAGTCAGGTGTGGGATAGGTCTCACGAGGGGCGGATGAACCCCGAGACGCTGATCCGGCACCACCGACGTGTTGTGTCGGGACCGAAGCAAAAGAACAAGGAGGACAAGCCCGTTGCGGCTGCTCGACGTCGCGTATCACAGGCGACGGTCGAGGAAGAGCCCATGGTATCAGGCCGACGGCGCGATCCCACCGTCGGGGGGAGGCGCCGAAGGATGCACGGCCTACGTGAGGCCGGCTCGACGGGCCCGCCGCATCGCGAGCAGCAGCGCGATGGCCCGCCATCCGAAGGCGGTGAGCACCATCCAGGCCAGGAACACTGCGGTGTACACCGAAAGAAAGGGTCGGTCGGTGAACGCCCACCGCAGCACCGCGTTGAGCAGTGCGGCGGCGACGAGCGTGATCGTCAGTCGGGGCCAGATGCTGGCTGTGTTCGTGTAGATGTGGGTCAGAAGTGCGATCCCGAACCAGGCGACGACGAGTGGCCAGAGGACGGTGAGGAACCACCCGATGCCCTCATCGACGTTGTGCTGTCCCGCCCCGGCGAGGATGAACGTCACGAGGCACGCGAAGTCGATCGCGGGCGCCATTATGCGGCGGGTCGTCGGTGCGGACGGAGCGAAGGTCGTCATCTCGCCGAGGCTAGGACGTGACCGACGCGAGACCCCACACGAAGACGATCAGTCCGCCGACCATGAACAGCACCGTCCGACCGACAGGGACCTGGTCGAGCCGGCCGGTGCTCGCCCGAACTTCACGTCGGACGGGGCTCCCAGGTCGGGTCCGCACGACCGATTCGCGAGCGGCAGCTCGCCGGTCCGCGCGCCGCCGGAAGAGCGCGAATGCGTTCGCGAGGAAGAGCGCCGCGCCGAGCGCGGTGACGAGCTCGAGCAGGACGTCGTCGTAGAAGTCCACGCCCGGATGTTACGACGGACCCGCGTGGCGGGTTCGGTCAGGGCTTGAACACCATGAAGACAAGGATCACCACTACCACGACGTTGAGCGCGTGGCCCAGGATCGTCATCTGCTTGTCGAGTCGGACGAGCTCTGCCGTCTGTGTCGCGGCAGCGGCCTCGCCGACGGTCTCGATCTCACGTTGGAGGTCCAGCGCGCGCTTCTCCTTCGGCT
>JANOWV010000004.1:0-3887 GCA_031418075.1 Actinomycetes bacterium | reverse complement strand
CCCAAGCCGGGGTCAACGAGATCAAGTACATCGACAAGGGCGGGACCCACACGCTTCTCTTCGCCGAGACCGAGCTGGCCGGGTTCAAGCTCCAGGTACCGCCGGACGACTCCGGCAAGGTCGATCTCAAGCCCGGCACCTACACGGTGTTCTGCGACATCCCCGGCCACCGTGCCGCGGGGATGGAAGCGACCATCACCGTCAAATAGCGCCGTTGGGTTCGGCATCACCAGATTCTGCGCTCTCGGGGCGGCGCGAGCTCGGGAGCAGCACCCGGACCGCGGCGGGCACCACCTCGATGATGGCGGGCAGTGGCCCTACCCGCTCACCCGATGCCCACAGTTCCGGTGCGCGTGCACCAGGCCGATCACCGCTCGCCGCGAGCTCAACCCGAGCCCCGCGCAGCATGGTGACCGCCTTCGCTCGGGTGTGCGTCCCGCGGAACACCGAGGGGAACCGCGTGATGAGCTGGAGGCGTGACGTGCGGCCGATGATGCACACATCGAGGAGCCCGTCGTCGACCCGCGCATCCGGCGTGATGCGCATGCCACTCGCGTAGCGACTGGTGTTCCCGACCGCGACGAGCCAGGCGGGCTCGTGCCGTTCGACACCATCGACTCGGATGCTCGTCGTACGTGCCCGGTAGGACGCGATCGTCCGCAGCATCGCGAGCAGGTACAGAGGCCTACCGGTCGCCCACCGCACGTCGTTGGCCCACCGGTTCGCCTCGGCGTCGAACCCCGTGTTCGCGACCGTGGTGAACCAGCGTTGCGCCCTGTCGGCGGAGGTCGCCCGACCGAGGTCGACCACGGTCAACGTGCCGCGGTGCTCCGCGTTGGCCACCAGGTCGATCGCGTCGAGTGGTCGTCGATGATCGATGCCGAGGTGCCGCGCGAAGTCGTTGCCTGCCCCGGTCGGCACGATCGCGAGCGCGCCGTCGACCCCGGCGGCCACTCCGGCGAGCGTCGCAACGGTCCCGTCGCCTCCGCAGGCCATGACACCGTCGGCGCGGTCGAACGCAGCACGAGCGAGCGCCACGCCCTCGTCGGCGTCGCGTGTGATGTGCGCGTCGATTCCGGCTGCGTCGAGCGCCGCGAGCAGACGGGGGAGGAGGCGACGCGTACGGCCGCGACCGGCACGGGGGTTCACGATCGCCGTCCAGCGCATGGCGGGCGAGCGTATCGGCGGTAGCGTCGATGCCGATGGGCGACGGGATCGAGGAGCACTACCAGCCAGACGGGCAGCCAGACGGCCAGCCAAACCGGCGGATCGACGGGGGGCTCGACGCGATCGATCGGAACCGGGTGCCGCGCCACGTCGCGATCGTGATGGACGGCAACGGCCGCTGGGCCCAGCGCCGGGGCCTGAAGCGGACCGACGGCCACGCGGCCGGCGAGGAGGCCCTCTTCGACACCGTCGAGGGCGCGCTCGACGTCGGGCTGAAGTGGATGACGGTCTACGCCTTCTCCACCGAGAATTGGCGCCGCCCGCTCGACGAGGTGCGTTTCCTCATGCGCTTCAACGAGTCACTGCTCCTGCGCCGGCGCGACGACCTCAACGAACGCGGCGTGCGCGTCCGGTTCATCGGTCGGCGGGGCGGTCGGGTCCCGCGGCGGGTGCTGCGCCACATCGAGGACACCGAGGCGCTCACCGCGAAGAACCGGCGGATGACGCTCACGTTCGCCTTCAACTACGGCGGGCGAGCGGAGCTCGTCGACGCAGTGCGGGAGATCGCCGTGCAGGCCAGGTCGCGTCGGCTCGATCCCGCCAAGATCGACGAGAAGACCATCCGCCGGAACCTCTATGCACCCGACATGCCGGACCCCGACATCCTTGTGCGCACGTCGGGCGAGTACCGCACATCGAACTACCTGCTCTGGGAAGCCGCCTACAGCGAGCTCGTCTTCACCGAGGTGCTCTGGCCCGACTTCCGCCGGGCCGACCTCTTCGCGGCGATCGCTGAGTTCCAGGGTCGGGACCGCCGCTTCGGCACGATCGCTTCCCCCGAAGAATGACCGACGCCTGATCGACGACTGATCGGCGCCTGATCGACACGCACACGGGCGGACGAGACACGCGGTCGAATCACACATGTGGCAGTACACTTCGCCGCGTGGCGCTGTACCGGGACCAGGGTGTGGTCCTGCGCACGATCAAGCTCGGTGAGACCGACCGCATCATCTCGATGATGACGCGCGGCAACGGCAAGGTGCGTGCCGTCGCCAAGGGCGTGCGCAAGCCCGGCAGTCGGTTCGGCGCTCGCCTCGAGCCGACGACCCACCTCGCGTTCCAGTGCTACCGGGGCCGCGAGCTCGATGTCATCACCCAGGTCGAGACCATCGACGCCAACCGGGCGCTGCGGGAGCACTACGGCTGCCTCACCCACGCGGTCTCCATGCTGGAGGCCGTCGACCAGGTCGCCCTGGAGCGCGAGCCCAACCACGCGCTCTACCGGATGCTCGAGCAGGCGCTGCGCACCCTCGCCCGGGAGCCATCGCCGATCGTGAGCACTGCCTTCTTCTGGAAGCTGCTCTCCCTCGAGGGCTTCCACCCGATGCTCGACGACTGCGCCCGTTGCGGGCGAGCCCTCGCGCTCGACGCCGGTGCCCCCGGTGCTGAGGTCGAAGCGATGGACGACGATGCGATGTCCGATGCTGCACCAGCCGTCTTCGATCTCCACGACGGGGGCACGCTCTGCGCCTCGTGCGGTGGGGCCGGCGGCCGACGGGTCTCGGCAGCCGCACTGTCCGTCGTGGCAGCCATGGTCGGTGGCCGGCTCCGTGGGGTGCTCGACGCCCCGCCCCCCACCGAGGTGCTGCGCGAGGTCGAACGGCTCGCCATCGCGGCGATCGAGCACCATTCGGAGCGCCGGCTCCGCAGCGCCGCGCTCTTGTAGGCGTCACACCCGGGCCGGGCCGACCTCGGCGAGCAGCCCTTCGAGAGCAGCGCTTCGAGAGCAGCCCCAGGAAGGCCCCCGGGTACCATCGACGCCTACCTATGGGTGCTCCGGACTCGATGGAACGCGTCGTCAACCTGTGCAAGCGGCGTGGGCTGGTGTTCCCGTCGAGCGAGATCTACGGCGGATTCCGCTCCACCTGGGACTACGGCCCCCTCGGCGTGCTCCTCAAGCGCAACGTCAAGGACGCCTGGTGGCGTTCGATGGTCCAGCTGCGTGACGACGTCGTCGGCCTCGACGCCGCCATCCTCATGGCCCCGCGGGTGTGGGAGGCGAGTGGTCACCTCGCCACGTTCAGCGACCCGCTCGTCGACTGCCGCTCTTGCAAGGAGCGCTTCCGCGCCGATCACCTCCCCGAGTCCGGCGCGTGCCCGAAGTGCGGGAACAAGGGCACCCTCACCGAGGCCCGGAACTTCAACCTCATGTTCAAGACGTTCGTCGGCCCGGTGGAAGACGACGCGTCGGTCGCCTACCTGCGACCCGAGACCGCCCAGGGCATCTTCGTGAACTTCGCGAACGTGCAGACGACGTCCCGCAAGAAGCCGCCGTTCGGGATCGCCCAGATCGGGAAGTCCTTCCGCAACGAGATCACGCCGGGGAACTTCATCTTCCGTACGCGTGAGTTCGAGCAGATGGAGATGGAGTTCTTCGTCCCGCCGGCCGAGGCCGACCAGTGGTACGAGTACTGGTGCCAGGAGCGTTTCCGCTGGTTCGTCGACCTCGGCGTCCCCGAGGCGAAGCTCCGCTTGCGCCCGCACGACCCCGAAGAGCTGTCGCACTACTCCGCCGGGACATCCGACATCGAGTTCGAGTTCCCCTGGGGCTGGGGTGAGCTCGAGGGGATCGCGAACCGCACCGACTTCGACCTCAAGGCCCACGCCGAGCACTCGGGGCAAGATCTGTCGTTCTTCGACCAGGAGCACGACAACCG
>JANOWV010000003.1:0-3913 GCA_031418075.1 Actinomycetes bacterium | reverse complement strand
CCCGCCGACCGTCGACCCCGCCACCGTGGCGCGGATCCCGGCGATCGTCTCGGCCGCCGAGAACGCGTCGTTCGTAGGCACCACCGGTGCCGTCGCCAACGACCAGTTCAGCGTCGACGAACCGGTCTTGGGTACGCCGGCGTTGTTCCGCCAGCCGTCGACCGAGATGCGATAGGCCGTCCCGGCCACCGTGTTGAACGCGACTGAGCTCTGGTACACGGACCCCGAGATGTCGTCGTTCGAAGCGATCGTGGTGAGCCCGCTGACACTGGTGCCGGTGTAGACGCCGAGCAACGTGTCGAAATTCGACCCGACTGTCGTGACGGTCACCGGACCGGTGGTCGGTGCGAGCCACGAGTACCAGATCGACGCGCCTCCGCCCGATCCCGCGTGGTCGGGCTCCCCCGGCTCCTTCGTCGCACTCACGTTCGAGCCGTTGATCGTGCCGTTGGCTCCGTTCACGACGGTCGCCGCCGCGAAGGCGTCGTTCGCCGGGACGGCCTGGGCACCGGCCACAACCATGGGGACCGCCGCGAGCAGCATCCCGGCGAGCACAGCCCCGGCCGTCGACGCCATGCGCCGACGGCAGCCGCGTGCGCGCCGAGGTGTTGCCATCGTGTTGCCTCCCATACCGCCCGACCACTATGAGTCACAGAGATTACCACTCTAAGTGGTACTCCACAACGTGCTGCACCGCTTACTGTCAGTGGTTTCGGGCCCCACAGGCCGCCACTTGAGGCCGAGTAGCGTCCCGCGCATGCGGGTCGGGATCATCACGCCGATCGTGCTCCTGCTCCCCCGGTCCCACAACGCTTGGGAGATCGAGGGCTCGGTCGAGGACCTCGTGGCGGTCGCCCGGGCAGCCGACCGCCTGGGGTACCACCACCTCACGGCCAGCGAGCACATCGCGATCCCCGTCGACGTGGAGGCCCGGCGGGGGATGCGGTACTGGGATCTGCTCTCCACGCTCGGATACCTGGCCGCCGTCACCGACCGGATACGGCTGGCCACCAACATGGTCGTGCTCCCCTACCACCACCCGCTGGAGATCGTGAAGCACTACGGCACCCTCGACCGGTTGAGTGGAGGGCGCTTGGTGCTCGGCATCGGCGTCGGCTCGCTCGAGAAGGAGTTCGCCCTCCTCGGCAAGCAGTTCGACGGTCGAGGCGACCGGGCCGACGACGCGATCCGGGCGATCCGCGCCGCCTGGGGGCGACGCGAGCCGCACTACGAGGGATCGCACTACCGCTTCGTCGACGTCGTCGTCGACCCCGCCGGGGTGCAGGAACAATTGCCGATCTGGGTCGGTGGTCGCACGCCGCGCTCGCTCCGACGGGCGCTCGAGCTCGGCGATGCGTGGGTGCCGTTCCTCCTCGGCCCCGACGAGATCCGTTCGATGCTCGACCGCGCGGCTGACACGCCAGCGTGGAACGTTCGTACGGATCCCCTCGACGTTGCGTTATGGCCCGAACCGGCGCTCGACCCGATCCTGGACGCCGACCGCGTCGTCGACCAGGCCGAGGAGCACCGTGCCGCCGGCGCGACGATCCTCAACTACCGCTTCCCGAGCCGCTCGGTGGCCCACCATCTCGAACAGATGGAGGCACTCACCCATCTGCTCGACTTCTCCTGACGGAGCGTCACGAGGACGGGCGATGGCGCTGCGAGTACGCCGCCATGAACTGCTGGACCTCGGGCGTGTCAGCCGCGATCCGCTGGTTGCGGTTCTCGAGTGCGATCGCTCCGGCGAGGTTGGGACTCGCCGCGTTGTGCCAAAACGCCTCTTTGGTGAGTGTGAGCCCGGTTGTGGTGTACCCCGCGAGCGTCGTCGCGACCACACGCGCCGCTTCGAGCAGCGTGTCGGGCGTCGTCACTCGGCTGACGAGCCCGATGCGCTCGGCCTCGACTGCGTCGACTTCGCGTCCGGTCGCGATCATCTCGAAGGCGCGGCCGCCGCCCACGATCTGCGGGAGCAGGTAGCTGATCCCGACGTCGGTACCGCTGAGACCGGTGCGGATGAACGCTGAGCAGAACCGGGCCTGATCGGACGCGATGCGAATGTCGGACGCGCAGGCGAGCGCCAGGCCGCCCCCGAACGCGGGCCCGTTCACCGCGGCGATCACGATCTGTGGGAGTGCCCGGAGCCCGATCATGAGGTTCGCGAGGAACTCCTGGCCCCCGACGCCGACACGTGCATGGGGATGCTCGCCCGGCGCCGGCGGCGAGCCGAAGTCGCGCAAGTCGAGACCGGCGCAGAACCCTCGGCCCGCCCCGGTGAGGATCGCGACCTTGCAGTCGCGGTCTCCAGCGACGGCGTCCATCACGTCGTAGAGATCTCCAGCGAGCTCGAAGCTCATGGCATTGAGTCGGTCCGGCCGGTTCAGGGTGACGAGCCGGACGTGCTCATCGATCGATTCGAGCAGGACAGTGCCGGCCACCAACCACCTCCGAGACGACGTTCGCAGACGGTACCCTCCCGCGATGATGACGCCTCGCGACGCGGGCTTCCGCATGCCACCGGAATGGGCGCCCCATGCACGAACCTGGATGGCGTGGCCGTGCGCGGCCTACTTCGGCGATCTCGACCGCGCGCGCCGTGCATGGGCCACCGTCGCCAACACGATCGTTCGCCATGAACCCGTCGTCGTGGCCGCGAACCCAGAGCACGTCGAGCATGCTCGCCGCACCCTCGACCCGGGGATCGAGGTGATCGGCATGCCGATCGACGACGCGTGGATGCGCGACAGCGGTCCCACGTTCCTCCTCGACGCCTCGGGCGCGCTCGGGGCCGTTGACTGGACGTTCAACGGATGGGGCGCGCAGGCGTGGGCGTCGTGGGAGCACGACGCCAAGGTCGCCGCGGAGGTGATCCGGCGATCCGGTGTCCGCCAGTTCGCTTCTGAGCTGGTCAACGAGGGCGGCGGGATCCACGTCGACGGTGACGGCACGGTCATCCTCACGGAGACGGTGCAGCTGGATCCCGATCGCAACCCTGGCGCAACAAAAGCCGGCGTCGAGGCCGAGCTCGGCGACATGATCGGAGTGGAGCGCGCGATCTGGCTGCCCCGCGGGTTGGCTGCGGACTACTCGGCGATGGGGACACGCGGCCACGTCGACTTGCTGGCCGCATTCGTACGTCCCGGTGTCGTGGTGGCGCACCATCAGCCCGACCCCGCATCGCCCGATCACGATGTCGCCGAGGAGAACGCCGCGATCCTCGGAGCCGCCGGGCTCGAGGTGGTGCACCTGACGGCGCCGCCGGCAGCGGGGAGCGAGCACGACTGGAGCTACGTCAACTTCTATGTCGGGAACGGGTTCGTGCTCGTCGGGACGTTCGCCGATGATGCCCACGACGAGGCCGCCTGTCGGACGCTCGCCACCCTGTTCCCCGACCGGATGATCGAGCGCGTCGATGCGCGCCCGATCTTCGAGCTCGGCGGCGGGGTGCACTGCATCACCCAGCAGGAACCATCGGGAACCTGACCACGAGAGGGGCGGTATGGCGGTCACCGGTATGGCCAACTTGGCGGTGAAGGTCGCCGATCTGGACGCCGCGGTCGCGTTCTACGAGCAGGGCGGGTTCGAGGTACGCGACCGCATGACCTGGCATGGAAGCGAGCGCGCCGATGTGCACCTCGGACCCGTGATGATCACCTTGTTCACACAGGCGATCTATGAGGACGCGGTCGTGCTCCCGGACGAGTGCTTCCTCCATCCGGCGCTGTTCACCGACGATCTCGACGCCCAGCTCATCGGCCACACCGTCGTCTGGGGCCCCGAGATCGTCTCCGGCTCGTTCGGCACTCGCCGTATCGCGTTCGTGGAGGCTCCCGGCGGCATCCGGCTCGAATTCATGGAGCAGCTCTCCGACACGCCGTCGCACTCGCCAACACCAACACTGGCGGTCGACGCA
>JANOWV010000002.1:0-2177 GCA_031418075.1 Actinomycetes bacterium | reverse complement strand
CGCGTCTTCCCCACGGCCGTCTCTCCGAGGCTCGCGCTGACTCGCTCGGACCTGAACCGCAGCCACAGGCCGGTGAACAGCGCGAGTGCGAGCGTCGTCATCACGACCGGGCCAATGACCTGCCCGGGCATCTTGCTCTTGTCGTCGGCCACGACGGCGATGCTGGCGAGGAGGTCGAACACGCCGACCAGAGCGGCGATCGGCGCGAACCACGTCTGGGTGAGCACCGCCCACGCGTTGTGCAGTGGCGCTCCGACCGTCGCTCGCGTTCCGTTGCGCATCATTCGTCGCTCCTGTCGTCGCCAAGACACGTCGGCAGGGATACCCCGAACCGCGCGCCATCCGATCTCGACTCCACCTACACGCTTGCGCTCCGAACCGACCGCTTGCGCGTGGTCGTGCACGTCTGCGGCGATCTCTTCGACCCGGCGCTCGCGCACCTCGACCGGGAGTCCCCGCGTGTAGTGGTTCGTCCACCAGCTCGTGAACGTCACGCCGGGAGCCACACTGCGACCGACACTCCGGATCGTCACCATCAGGTGGCCAGACCCGGACGGAGACGCGGCGACGCGTCGAGGGCTTGCGCCCGGGTGAGGGCTGAGGCGCCCAGCGGTGTGACGCGATAGAAGCGCCGGCGCGGGCGTCCCTCGCCGAGCGCGATGTCGGGATCCTCCCACCGGCTCTCGAGCAGGCCGGCGGTCTCCATCCGGCCGAGCGCCTTGTAGAGGGTGCCGTGTGCAGTCAACCGGCGGGCAACGTCGCGCTCCTGAATCGCCTGGGCAACCGCGAAGCCGTGGAACTCCGGGTCGCCGTCCTTCGCCCGTTCGGTACCGGCTGCGAGGATGGCGATCTCGATGGGGAGGAGGCAACCGGGCTTACGTCGAACCATGGTTTCTTTATAGGAAGATATCTGCGGAATGTCAAGCCCCCGATCTCAGCCCTCGAATGCCGACCGCAGGGCGGCAACGTCGAACTTGCGCATCGTCATCATCGCGGCCATCACCCGCTGCGACTGCTCGGCCGTGCCGGCGGCCATCAGCTCACCGAACTGGACCGGCACCAACTGCCACGACAGCCCGAACTTGTCCTTGCACCAACAGCACTGGCTCTCCTCGCCGCCGTCGGCGGTGAGCGCATCCCAGAGGCGGTCGACCTCCTCCTGGTCGTCGCAGGAGATCATCAGGGAGATCGCCTCCGTGAACCGGAAGTGCGGTCCTCCGTTGAGCCCGAACAGGGGGAGACCGGCGATCTCGAGCGTGGCGGTGAACACCGCGCCGTCAGGGTTTCGCTCGACCGAGTGGATGACCATGTCGGGGAACACCGACCCATAGAGGTCGAGCGCCTCCTCCAAGTTGTCGTCGAACCAAAGGCAGGGCGAGATCGATCGCATCGGTTTCTCCAGTCGGGGGTCAGTCGCGGCACAAGGCGTCAGGGGACCTTAGACACACGCGTACGACACGCGCGCGCCCCGTACGCTTCGCTTGATGGCTTCCCGTTTCGAGGAGATCGACCGGCGGGAGACACCGATGGGTCTGCTCACGGTGCGGCGCCGGATGGAGCCGACCCTCGAGATCGATGTCTACGAGGTGAAGCTCGGCGACGAGTTCCTCATGTCGAGCTTGTTCACCGTCGCAGAGATCCAGCTCGCGGACCTTGCCCTCGCGGAACTCGTCGAAGGCGACGCGTTCGATGTCGTCGTCGGTGGGCTGGGACTCGGCTACACGGCGCACGCCGCGTTGTCCGATACCAGGGTGCGCTCGGTACGCGTCGTCGAGGCGCTGGCTGCCGTCATCGAGTGGCACGAGGGCGGTCTGCTCCCGCTCAGCGTCGAGCTCACCAGTGACCCACGGTGTGAGCTGGTCCGGGGCGACTTCTTCGCGATGCTCGCCGAGGGAGTCGCATTCGGATTCGGCGCACCTGACCGGGTGCACGCGATCCTCGTCGACATCGATCACACCCCCACCCATCTGCTGCATCCGAGCCACGCGCCGTTCTACGGGATCGACGGGCTGACCCGCCTCGCCAGCCGACTCCATCCCGGCGGTGTCTTCGGCTTGTGGTCCGATGGCGCACCCGACGAGGATTTCCTGACGACCGCGAGGTCGGTGTTCCGGACCTGCGTCGCGCACACGGTCACATTCCCGAACTTCTACACCGGCGAGGAGTCCTCGAGCACC
>JANOWV010000001.1:0-7881 GCA_031418075.1 Actinomycetes bacterium | reverse complement strand
CTGCTTGGTCGCGGCGAGGACGTCGAACGCGGGACCGAGGGCGTCGCGCATGAATCGCGCCCGGTTGAGGCCGACGCCGTGGTGGTGGCTCAGTGCACCCCCGCGCTCGAGCACGGCACGGGTCCCCGCGTCCCACACGGCCCGGTAGTAGTTGTCGCGCTCGTCGAGGGGTGGTTGACCGGCGAAGGTGAAATAGAGGCACGCGCCGTCGGCGTAGGCGTGCGACTGGTGCGCCGACGCGACCAGCGTGTGCTCGACGGCCCGGATCGCCCGCGTCGCAGCCGCGTAGATCGCGGGGAGGTCCCGCCATCGGGCCGCGATCTCCATCGTGTCGACCACGTAGCCGCGGGTCACGAGCGGTTCGAGGGCCGAGACGTCGTTGCGGTGGTCGAGCCAGCGTCCGACGAGGTTCGGGCCGTCGAGCACGCCGGCATCGGCGCACTCCTCGGCGATCACGGCCATGACGCCGTCGACGAGGTGCGGGTCGCCCTCGTCGAGGACCAGGAGCGGATGGACGTCGGCCCCGGTCTCGAAGCCACGGTCACCCTCGATCGCGTCGTAGAGGCGCAGGACGGCGGGCGTCGCGCCCCTTCGGAGGATCCGGCGGCACGCGTCGAGTCCCGCCTCGAACGACGCGAACCCGTACGCCGCTCGCCGTTCGGACGGGGGGACGGGGTGGGCGCGGAGGCGGGCACCCGTGATCACGCCGAGGGTCCCCTCACTCCCGACGAAGAGCTGGGTGAGGTCGGGGCCGGCTGCTGCCCGTGGAGCGCCACCGGTGCGGATCGCCTGGCCGTCGGCGAGCACCACGTCGAGACCGACGACCATGTCCTCGATCTTCCCGTAGCGCGTCGAGTACTGCCCGGCGCCCCGGCAGGCGATCCACCCGCCGACGGTCGACAGTGCGACCGACTGGGGCCAGTGACCGACCGAGAGCCCGTGCGCGGCGCGCAGCGCTTCCTCGAACACGTCGCCGAACGTCCCGGGCAAAACGTCGACCACGAGTGACTCGTCGTCGACGGCGGTGATCCCTTCGATCCCGCACAGGTCGAGCACGACGCCGCCGTGGACGGGCACGCTCGCACCGCACACGCCGCTGCGACCTGCGGCGGCCGTGACCGGGACGCGCGCGTCGTTGCAGATCCGGAGCACCGCGGCGACCTGCGCCGCGTCTGTGGGTGTGGCGACCGCCGCCGCGAGCGCGGGCACCTGTCCGTCGAGGGCCCAGATCATCGCAAGGGGCCACCAGTCGCGACTGGCCTCGCTCCGTACGCCGGCATCGACGGTGACGTCGGCACACGCATCACGCAGTCGTGCGAGGAGCGCGTCGTCGACCTCGACCGTCGCAGCATCGAGCCGAGCGGTGACACCGGAGCCGGTGGAGTCGACTCCGAGCGCGATCGGCGGTGTGGGCTCGCCTCGTCGGACGTCGGGCATAGTGCGCAGCCTCGCGCTTCGCGGAGCTAGGTGCCGAGCGATGTGTCGAGGGCGGTCTCGGGGAGGCCGGCGCTGGTGCGCTCGTGCTCGACCGATGCCCGGTATGACTCGACCTGGCGGAGGATGTCGTCGTGGGTCCAGCCGAGGTCCGGTGCGATGAGACGGGCCACGTCTTCGGCGGCCGTGGCCGAGGCGTCGCGAGCGAGCAGGCGGGCCCGGGTGCGGCGCGAGAGGACGTCGTCGAGTGTGCGGGCCATCTCGTGGCGTACGGCGAAGAGCGCCTCGGCCCGGAGGTAGGGGAGCCCGGGGACGAGCGCGTCACCGAGATCGGGATCGGCGGCGAGGTCCAACACGACTGAAGCCTCGGTGCCGTAACGACCCGCGAGGTGTTCGTGGAGGCTCGGTTCCGGGGTGTCGGGAGGCGCCTCGTAGCCCTCGGACCCGATGATGGGGAGTGACTTGGTGCGACTCCGGCGGCGCTTCCCGAGGATGCGCGCGATCTGGTCGACGGTGTCCTTCGCCATGCGACGGTAGGTCGTGAGCTTGCCGCCGGTGATCGTCACGACGCCGCTCTCGGAGACCGTCACGCCGTGGCGACGCGAGAGATCGGCTGTGCGCTCGGAGCGGGCGGTGCGCAGCAGTGGTCGCAAGCCGGCCCAGGTCGCGACGACGTCGGCTTCGGTGATCGTTCCGTCGATCACCGCGTTCAGCGCGGCCAACAGGTACGCGACGTCTTCGCGGGTGCACTGCGGGTCGTCGAGCGGACCGTCGTACTCGGTGTCGGTGGTGCCGATATAGGTCGTGTCCTGCCACGGAACCACGAAGACGGATCGCTTGTCCTTGGCGACGGGGACGACTGCGGCGATGTCGTTGCGTACCCGATCCCACGGCACGGTGATGTGGATGCCCTTGGCCGGACGGATCGAGTCGGGGTCGGAACCCTCGTCCATCGCGCGGACTTCGTCGGCCCACACACCGGTGGCGTTGATGACGGTGCGCGCGCGCACATCGATCACTTCGCCGTCGGCGCATACCTGCGCGCCGACGATCTTTCCGTCGCTCCCCTTGCGCAGCTGGTCGACCGACGCGTAGTTGGCGACGACCGCGCCATGTTCGGCGGCGGTGCGTGCGATCGCCAGCGTGAACCGGGCATCGTCGACGCGGGCGTCGTAGTAGAGGTACGCGCTCGCGACGTTGTCGCGGCGCAGGGTCGGCATGTGGGCGAGCGCCTCGTCGCGCGAGATGCGCTGGTGGAACTTCCGGATCCGCCATCCTCCTGTGAGGTCGTACAACCACATGGCGGAGCCGAGGGCGCGGGCGATCCGGCGGTTGATCAGGCCGTCGCGGGTGAGGATCGGGATGAGGAACGGCAGCACCCGGACGAGGTGCGGCGCATTGCGGAGGGCGATCTGGCGCTCGTGGAGGGCCTCGTACACCAGTCGGAACTCGCGCTGCTGGAGGTAGCGGATGCCGCCGTGCACCAGCTTCGACGACTTCGACGAGGTGCCGGCCGCGAAGTCGGACCGGTCGACGAGGGCGGTGCGCAGACCCCGGCTGGCCGCGTCGAGTGCGCAGCCGACCCCGGTGATCCCCCCGCCGACCACCAGTACGTCGAACTCCTCGGCACCGAGGCGGTCGAGCGTGGTGCGCCGCTCGGCGGAGGGGGAGGCCATGCACCCAGGTTACCGACCGGTAGCAAGAGACGATCGAACGCGTGGCGGCGCACTCCCACGCGGGTTCTCGGCACGCTGGCTGTTGCCTGGCAGCGCTGAACGTGCCGAGAAGCCAGTGCGTCAGTAGGCGAGCAGGTGCCCGAGGTCGCGCACGATGTCGGCGACCTGGGGCAGGATCGCGTGCTCGAGCGTCGGCTCGTAGCCCACGGGCGTGTCGAGCGCCGCGAGACGCAGGACCGGGGCGTCGAGGTCCTCGAAGCACTCGTCGGCGATCCACGCGGCGACCTCCGCGCCGAACCCGGCGGTCAACGTGTCCTCGTGCAGCACGAGCACCCGTCCCGTGCGGGCGACCGACTCGGCGACGATGTCGCGGTCCCACGGCACGATCGTCCGGAGGTCGATCAGGTCGACGCGCGAACCCTCGGGGTCGACCTCGCGCGCCGCGAGCTCGGCGCGGTGGACCGTCGCCCCCCACGTCACGACGGTGACGGCGTCGCCTTGCCGGACGCGTACACCTCGCCCGAACGGGAGCATCCAGTCCGACGGGGGGAATGGGTCCCGGTTGTAGCCCTGGCGGTAGAGGTGCTTGTGCTCGAGGAACAGGACCGGGTCCTCGCACGCGAACGCGGTGCGCAGGAGCCCGGCTGCGTCGCGCGCGCGCGACGGGAACGCAATGAGGAGGCCGGGGATGTGGGCGAAGATCGACTCCCCGCTCTGGGAGTGCCAGATCGACCCGCCGGTGAGGTAGCCACCGATCGGGATGCGGATGACGGTCGGGCAGGTGAACGCGCCGTTGCTGCGCCAGCGGATCGTCGCGGCTTCGGACTTGATCTGCGTCATCGCGGGCCACACGTAGTCGAAGAACTGGATCTCCGGCGATGGTCGGAGGCCGCGGATCGCCTGCCCGACGGCCCGACCGATGATGTTCGCCTCCGCGAGCGGCGTGTTGAAGCACCGCGCCTGGCCGAACTCGCGCTGGAGCCCGAAGGTGATCCCGAACACGCCGCCTTTGCCCGGCACCTCGTCGAGCGCGCTCGGATCGGCATCGGCGACGTCCTCGCCGAACACCCGGATGCGCTCGTCGGCTGCCATCTGCTCGTGCAACGTGCGGCGGATCGCCTCACCGAAGGTCACGAGCTCGACGGTTGCTGCGACGGCCGTCCCCAGATCAGGGTCGGCCGGGTCGGGCACCGCCGGGTCGGGCACCGGCGAATCGGGGACGACCGGATCCGGAGGGAGGTCGACGACCGGTGGTCGGCCGAACAGGTGGTCTCGTACCGTCGCGGGATCGGGCCGGGGCGACGCCAGTGCGCGCGTGGCCTCCTCGGCCACCTCGGCTTTGGCGTCGGCGCGGATCTGTGCCGCGTCCGCTTCGGTGAGGGCGCCGGAGTGCACGAGCTCGCGGGCGAGCACGTCGATCGGGTCGTGCTCTGCCTCGTCCGCGAGCTCGGAGTCGGGTCGGTACTTCTTCTGGTCATCCGAGAGCGAGTGCGAGTACGGCCTCGTGACCGTCGCGTGGATGAGTCCGGGACCCTGACCGGCGCGCACGCGGTGCACGGCATCGGCTCCGAGGCGTCGGGATTCGAAGTAGTCGCGACCATCGAGCTTGGTGACGTGCAGGCCGCGGACCCCGGCGACCATCTCCGAGATCGGTGCCGGCGCCTGATCGGTGGCCCGGGTGGAGATCGCGTACCCGTTGTCAGCGACGACGAACAGGACCGGCAGGGCGAGCCGTGCGGCAGAGCTGATGCTCTCCCAGAACTCGCCCTCCGACGTCGCACCCTCACCCAACGACACGTAGGTGACCTCGTCGCCGTACGCGACGCAGCCCGGCAGGTCGCGTCGAACGATGTAGCGGCCGGCTTCGGCGCAGCCGACGGCGGGGAGGCACTGTGAGCCGGTCGGGCTCGACTGGGTGACGATGTTGCGCGCGACGTCGCCCCAGTGGCACGGCATCTGACGGCCGCCGGACGCGGGGTCGTCGGCCGATCCCACCGCCTGGAGCAGCAGGTCGAGCGGCGGGACCCCGAGACCCAGGATCAGCGCGCGGTCGCGGTAGTAGGGGAAGAACCAGTCGTATCCGGGCCGGAGCTCGCGGGCGAGCGCGAGGAGGAGCGACTCGTGTCCGGCGCCGGAGATCTGGAAGAACACCCGGCTCTGCTGGCGCAGCGTGATCTCGCGGTCGTCGAGTGCTCTCGAGATGCACGCCAGCCGGAAGTCCGCGACGGCTTCATCGAGCGCGATCCCGCGATGGTGACCACTGGTCCGGTCGAGCGAGTGCACCGATCGCGAGCCTACGGCGCACCGGCACGCGGCGCGAGCGCCGGTTGGTACGGGTGGTCGGTACGGTGGAGCCGTGCGATCGCCATCGGCGGGCTTCCTGTCCCCGGTCGTCCGGCGTCTGGGTGCCGAGCTCGGGATCGACCCCGCGCGGCTCACCGGGACCGGACGACACGGCAGGGTCACGCGCGACGACGTACTGCGTGCCGCGGCGGAGCGACCGGTTGCCGCAGCCGTCGCCGTGGAGGCTGTCGCACCGATTGCGTCGCCGATCGTGACGAGCCTTCCGGTGCAGCCGTCCCTGACCGGCGCCCCGGCCCCGGAGGGCGGGATCCCCTTTTCGAAGCTGCGACGCCAGATGGCGACCCGCCTCGTCGCCGCGAAGCAGTCGGCGGCCCACGCCTACTGCTCGGCCGAAGTCGACATGGAGCCGATCGAACGGATCCGGGCCGCGTACGGTCCCGGCTTCCGAGAAGCCGAGGGCTTCTCACTCACGTATCTCCCGTTCTTCGCGCGGGCGACGGTCGACGCGCTGCGTGAGTTCCCGAATCTCAACGGGACGGTCGGTGAGGACGAGCTGCGCGTCTCCGGCGCGGTGCACCTCGGAATCGCGGTGGATCTCGACGGTGAGGGCCTGTTGGTCCCGGTCGTCCACCACGCCCAGAAGAAAGGGCTACGCGAGCTCGCGCGCGAGATCGTCGACCTCGCGCGCCGCGCGCGCGCCGGTGCATTGCGGCCCGACGACGTGAGCGGCGGGACCTTCACGGTGACGAACCCGGGTCCGTTCTCGACGGTCGTATCGGTCCCGATCATCAACGCACCGCAGGTGGGGATCCTCGCGACCGACGGCGTCCGCAGGATCCCAGTGGTCGTCGAGCGCCACGATGCCGACGCCATCGCCATCCGCTCGGTTGCGATCATCGGACTGTCGTTCGACCATCGGGCGGTCGACGGTGCCTACGCAACGTCGTTCGTGCACCGCGTGCGCGAGCTCCTCGCGACCAGAGACTGGGTGACCGAGCTCGGATCGCCGTCGTAACGGCCCTACGTGGGTTTCTCGGCACGTTCATTGTTGCCCTGCAACAACCAGCGTGCCGAGAAGCCTGGGTCAGGCGACGGAGCCCGGCGAACCGCTGTCGGTCACGACGTCGAAACCGGCGTCGGCCCACGCATGCATCCCGCCGGCGATGTTGCTCGCGTCGTAGCCCGCCTGGACCAGCGCTTGGGTGACCACCCCCGAGCGGTTACCCGAGCGACACATCACGACGATGGGCACGTCCGCGGAGAGCTCGGTGTACCGCGCCTCGATCTCGCCCATTGGGATCCACACCGCCGCGGCCGCGTGCCCCGCGTGCCATTCCTCGGGCTCGCGTACGTCCACCATCACGGCTCCGGACTCGAGTCGTGCCCGCGCCGCCGCCACATCGACGGTGGGGATGTCATTCCCGATGCTCATGTACCTGCCCCTGCAACCTCGGTGCGCCAGGCCTCGAACCCGCCCAGCACGTCGGACACGTCGGTGAACCCGTGCGTCGCCAGCACGCTCGCTGCCACGGCGGAGCGTCCTCCACCCCCGCAGTACACGACGGTCGGGGCCGACGGGTCGAGCTCGGCGATCCCGTGCACGAGCCCCTGCAACGGCAGGGGATGTGCGCCGGGGATCGCGCCGAGTGCGATCTCACTCGGGTTGCGCACATCGAGCAGCTGCAGCGCGCCGACGTCGCGACGGTGCTCCTCCAGCTCGCGGACGGTCAACCGGGAGGACCGCTGCGTCACCTCGGGGTGCGACGAGAGCGTGACGAGGGGATCGTCGAGGAACCCGACGACGCCATCGAAGCCGATGCGGCCGAGGCGGACCTTGGCCTCGAGCTCCGTTCCCGGGTTGCCGACGAGGACGATGCGCGTGTCGTGGTCGAGCACGTCGCCTGTCCATTCCGAGAACCGTCCGCCGAGCGACACGTTGACGCTCCCGCGGACGTGGCCGGCCGCGAAGTCCATCGGGTCGCGCGTGTCGAGGACGGCTGCCCCGTCGGTCTGCGCCGCGAGCACGGCGTCGAGGGCCATCGCGCGCGGAGGCTGCTCCTCGTCGAGGGTCGGCCGGTCCTGCCGGTTGCGCGCGGCGTCGAACGCGAAGTACCCGGGGGTGGTCGGCTGTCCCTCGGTGACGACCGCAACGAACTGGTCCTCGGTCATCGGCTGGAGGGCGTAGTTCACGAGCCGTTGCTCACCGATCGTCGACTGCTTCTCGGTGGAGAGCTGCTTCCCGCACGACGAACCGGCACCGTGAGCGGGGAACACGCGGGTCTCGTCGGGGAGCGTGAGCAGGCGCTCGTGGAGCGAGTGGTACAGCTGGCGGCCCAGCTCGTCGGCGGTGACCCCGATCGAGGAGAGGAGGTCGGGGCGACCGACGTCGCCGATGAACAGCGTGTCGCCCGTGAGCACCGCATGCGGAACGGCGTCGCCTGCGTGCTCGAACACCACGATGCTGATC